>NZ_LWSR01000024.1:0-16293 GCF_001660745.1 Gardnerella sp. 26-12 | reverse complement strand
ATATTTAAGCGGCGAAAGTTATTTAGCTTCCGCCGCTTTTATAATACTTAAAACACGCTTATATTACTGTAAGAGTGATAATAGAAGGATTTCCATTAGAATCCTTCAATGGTACTTCACTTCCAGCTCCAGGGGATTGGAAGCGCACTACGTGCATTAAATCACCAAGTGGAGCAGAAATACGAACTTTCAGTCCTAGATTTTCAATAATCCTTTTAGCTTCATCACTGTTCTTTCCGCAAACGTTTGGCAATGTAACAGTTTTTGGACCTTTAGAAACAACAACTTTAACACTATCGCCCCAATGTAAGTCAGAACCAGCTTCAACGGAAGCGCGGATAATCTTACCCTTTGCTACAGTATCGCTATTTTCTTCTTCGTACTTTACATCCAGCTTAGCGTCAGTTAAAGCTGAGTCAGCTTCACTCTTTGTTTTCCCAACAATATCTGGCATTTGCACAGGCTTAGGTCCCTTGGAAAGTAAAACACTTACTTCTTCGTTATGGTTCATGCGTGTGCCAGGTTTAGGGTTAATATCAATTAAGCTGCCAGCTGGTATGTCTATAGAATACGTGTCTCCTGACTTATCGTGAACAATGTTAGTAAATCCTGCTTTACGCAATGTTTTCAAAGGATTTTTGCCATTGTAAGTCTTTGGATCTGTAATATCGTCCGGGATTGTAGCCTTACGAATTCCACGCGAAATCACAACATTAAGAGTGCTATTATTGTGCTTTTGAATATGGCTGCCGACGACATCAGGATTTGTTGAAACTACTTTTCCTTCTGGCACATCGTCACTATAATCTTTTGAAACTTTGTAAGGAATTCCAGCAATTTTAAGCGTGTGCTCATATTGTTGCCAATTGACATCAGTTATTTTGCAAGATGCATAATTTTTGCATTGAAGGTCGTCGGGCTTAGGCAGCGTCCAATAACTGCCAGGACCTAAGAAATACCAAAAACCACCAATAGCAGCAATTGCTAATACTCCAGCTGTGCTTAAACCTGCAATAAGGAAAACACGCTTTTTAGAAGAACGATTAGGCTTGTTTCCTAAGTTTTTTTCCTTATCTGACATGCCAAACGGTTTTGCTGCATTTAAGTTGTTGTTAAAATTGCGAGAGCTAATAGCAATTGTTGGCATATTGCTATCGTCAAATTCTTCTAAAGAATTATCTTGCGAATTGTATGACACATCTTTTGCATTAGCAGCACTCCATTGCATAGCTTGTGTTTTTTGAAGATTATTCGCATCGAAAGCACTGTCGGACTTCGCTAGTGAATTGTCTATTGCTACATTATTGACTTCAGGATTATGTAAATCATTATTTTTGTGTGAATCGAGTTCACTTACAGAATTATTTCTAGGTATTGCAACAGTTTCGTCTGTAGCATTTTGCAATAAAGAGTTGGAATTAGCAGAAAAATTAGAGCCTGAAGTATTTATTGCTCGTGTAGCATCTGAGTCATTATTAGGATTCAATTTGTCCGAATAATTTGCTTCAGGGGAAACAAGCAAATTATTAATAGGAGAAAAGTCTGTTTCTTCTGAAAACTCTTGTGGTTCTTCTGCTTTGTATTGCCAATCTTCAGAGTTTAATTGTGTAGAAAGTGCACGTAATTTTGCTAATGCTTCACTTGCATCTTTAGGTCGTTCGTTCATGTCGCGAGCAGTGAGGTTTGCTATGAATTGTGCAACTTTTTCGCTAATTCCAGGGCAAGCTGTAGCAATTGAAGGAGTGTTTTCATGCACATGCTTGAAAACAAGCGTAACAGGATTATCTGCAGTAAAAGGCACTCTTCCTGCAAGCATTTCCCAAGCCATCATGCCTGCTGAATACAAATCACCTTGAGGAGTTGCAAGATTATGCTCAATAAGTTCAGGAGCAAGATAAGCTGCTGTGCCAAGAAGTAATCCTGTAGAAGATAGTGTTGCTTGCGAAATTGCTCTAGCTAAACCGAAATCAGTAATTTGAACATGACCTCGATCGTTAATTAAAATATTTTCCGGCTTAATATCTCTATGTACAACTCCAGCATTATGTGCAGAAGCGAGACCATCCAAAGTTTCTGCAAGTAGACGCAGCGTATCTCGCGCACTGAATGTGCCTTGCATATTCATTTCATAACGCAAATTAACGCCATGAACATATTCCATTACGAGATAATCGAGCCCGTCATATTCGCCTGTATCATAAACTTGTACAATATGTGGATTTGCAATTGCTGCAGCAGAAGTTGCTTCTCTGCGGAATCTAGCAATAAATTGCTGGCGATGCACCCCTTGAGCAAGTTGAGTGTGCATGATTTTAATTGCTACAGGTCTATCAAGGCGTTCATCTTCTGCTTGATACACAGTAGCCATGCCACCCTGAGCTATTTTGCGCACAATGCGATAGCGATTTTCAATGCGCATACCTGGCTGCGCCTGCGTAGCTTCATCCATTGTCACAATCCTTATACGCGTAAAACCATTTTTACTACTTACGAGTGTACAAGCAAGATAGTAAAGAAAGCTAATTTCGAGCGTTATTTGCTAGATATTATTGTACATTACGCCATGCTTCAGGTATAAATCGTTTGCTAATTTCATGCAAAATAGCTTTTCCACTGTCGCTCAATGTACTTGATTCGATTGCTTGTTGTGAATCATTCCACAGATTCTCAATTCGCTTTTTTGATTTTTCAATAGCACCAGAAGTATGGTAAATCTGTATTATTTTATTTACATCATCTTCGCTTCGAGTACTACTCGTGTAAGCTTTTAATAGTATTTCTCTTTCGTTATCGTTTCCGTATTGCAAAGCATCTGCAAGAAGAACCGCACGCTTACCTTCTCTAATATCACCGCCAATAGGCTTACCTGTAATCTTGCTATCTGAAACAATATCAAGCAAATCATCAGCAATTTGGAAAGCAACACCTAACGAATTGCCAATAGAATTAGCAAGATTGTATGCTTCAGTTGGTTGCATATTTGCTGCAAGAAAGCCGAGAGTTAATGGAGCAACAGTAGTGTAACTGGCTGTTTTCCATCTAAAAACATTCAAAGATGATTCCGCAAGTTGTATTGGATTATCTAGTTGCATCATTTCTATTGACAAATCCAATACTTGACCAATACCAACATTTCTTTGCATAGACGCAAATGCTGCTAACAATTCCTCGCCATAAGTAAAATTCTTCGCACGATTTCTTGCAATATCGAAACTTTCTGTGGCAAGTAGATCTCCCAGCATTAAACCTAAGCCTGTGCCAATATGCTTATTATTGCAAACTTTACTTAATGCACAATACGCACTAGGCTTTCCACGTCTTAAATAAGATTCGTCAATAATATCATCATGAATTAATGCAGCTGTTTGAAATACTTCTAGAGCACAAGCTATGTCAAATACAGACTGTTCATGGATTTTTTGAATATTGGTTTCTTTTGATGCAGCGTAAAATGCTGAAATCGTAAGAAGAGCTCTAAGACGTTTTCCGCCTTCGCTTGAAACAATAGCTTGCTTTATTACTTGCTGTAGTATTTGCGCACATGTGGATGAAAGATTATTTTCTAATCCCGTATTAAATTGCTGAGAAATTAAAAAAGTAATTCTAGATTCAATATCGTTAAGACTGTAATTGTTGCCTATAAATGTGCTCATATTATGAAAGTTATCCACAGGGCTGAACATTACAAAACGCAGTTATTATTATGGTTTAATAAGCTTTTCACCGCGGAAATAGTTTTTTATTGAATGCTGACTCATATCTTGAGAAACTTCAATATATCAAAAATGCTATTGCATAGTTTGATTATCAAAATAAAGAATCATGTAAAAAATGAGGGGGAGTATGCATGGAAATTGTAGAGGATGATTTGAAAACGAAGATATCGCATAATTGTATTGATGACTTTGATATGCAAAGTCTTATGCAAATTTATGGTGAAAGTGCTAATTCTTTTAATGGTTGTTTAGATTTTGCAGGTTCAGAAGATTTTGAAAGTTTTGCTGGAAGAGAAATTTCAGATATTAATGGGACTATATATCCTTCCAAAGAGTGCAGCTTTTTTATGACTTTTTCTAAGGAATATATTTACAACAACTGTAGTGATAGTGCGCAATGGATTAAAGGATTAGAATATTGGGTTCCGGCAGTTTCGGAAGCTTTTATAGAAAATGTTGATCAAAATGGCAAGCAATATGCTATTAGAGATATTGCAAGCAGAGCACTTATGCGATGGTACAACATGTTTGCTTACGATGAAAAAATGTTTGGATATGATTTAGTAAATCTGCCAATAGCAATGTTGCATAATATTAATGTTCGTGATGCAATGCTTATTTCTATTCTGGATGAAAATCAAGAATGGTATGACGAAAAAACTTTGTCGGAATTTGCTTGGTGCCCTCATACACCTGAAGTATCTCGTAATTTGCGGCATTGTTTAGAAGCAAAATTCACTCAAACAAATAATAAGCCTGATATAAAGAGAGCTATTTTCGCGTGCAAAATTTTAAAATCTATGGCTATTATTACTAGAAGCATTCCAAAATTATCTGTGCAAGTTTACGCTTTGTTAGCTTATATCAGCTGGTGGTTTAGGCTCGGAGAAGTAAAATATTATTGTGATTGTGCATTGCGCATTGATCCTGATTGTTCTATGGCAAAAATAGTGTGTGGAGCATTCGAAAATGGTCTTGAGCCAGCATGGATTGAATAATTCGCCACGCCGCAAAAATTAGTTGTGGAATAATCGTCTTGCTTAAATGGTTTACTACTTAAGGTAAAACTTGCCCTTGCATGAACTATGCCTATATGCGTTACAAGGGGATAATACAGGAGGAACAGTTTGACGAGTGAAGTTGGATTAACGGTCGACAGCGACGAAATGCAAGATGATACTAAGCCTGTAAAAACTCGCAAGGCTAGCGTTGCGCGTAAAACCAGTACTCGAACTTCGTCAGCTGATAGCAAGACGCGCAGTTCTCGCTCAAAGAAAACTGAAGACAACAAGATTGATACTGAATCAGTATCGGCTGATGCTGAACATGACGAAACTGAAGATAGCGTAGACATTGAATCTCAAGATCAATTATCTATTGACGATCCTTTAGATGACGATTCACATCTTGATGTTGGTGATGAACATTTGAATCTTGATGATTTGGACGATATTCAGCCAGAAGATATATCTGATGTTGACGATTTAAGCGATATTGACGTTGCAGATGATCTTGATGATGAAGAGTCTGAAGATCTTGATGAAATTGATGATCACGACGAAATTAAGCATGATGCTCCGCAAGTGCCACAAGCAAAAGGCGCATTTGTTGTACGTGATGATGACGATGACGATAATCTAACTCCATCTGGTAATCCTAAGCGTCGTGTAATTGCTACAGGTGCTACTGCGGATCCTGTTAAGGATTATCTAAAGCAGATAGGTAGAGTTAGCTTGCTTAATGCTGAGCAAGAAGTTGATTTGTCAGAGCGTATTGAAGCTGGATTGTATGCTCAGCATTTGCTTGATACTCAAATTGATCAAATGGAGTTTAAGCGTAAACGTGAGCTTAAGTGGGCTGCAGCAGATGGCAAGAAAGCTAAAGATCATCTTCTTGAAGCAAACTTGCGTCTTGTTGTTTCTCTTGCTAAGCGTTATACCGGTCGAGGCATGCTTTTCCTTGATTTAATTCAGGAAGGTAACCTTGGTTTGATTCGTGCAGTTGAAAAGTTCGACTGGAAGAAGGGCTTTAAGTTCTCAACCTACGCAACTTGGTGGATTCGCCAGGCTATTACGCGTGCTATGGCAGATCAGGCTCGTACTATTCGAGTTCCAGTGCATATGGTTGAGGTTATTAATAAGCTTTCTAGGGTTCAGCGTCAAATGCTTCAAGATTTAGGTCGTGAACCTACGCCGGATGAGCTTGCTCGCGAACTAGATATGCCAGTAGAAAAGGTTCAGGAAGTACAAAAATACGGTCGTGAGCCAATTTCTTTGCACACTCCTCTGGGCGAGGACGGCGATTCCGAGTTCGGTGATTTGATTGAAGATACTGACGCAATCGCACCGTCTGATGCTGTTGCGTTCTCGCTCCTTCAAGAACAGTTCAGGCAAGTTTTGGAAACTTTGGCTCCTAGGGAGGCTGGAGTTATTAAGATGCGCTACGGCTTGGAAGATGGTCAGCCAAAAACTTTAGACGATATTGGTCGCGTTTATGGTGTTACTCGTGAACGTATCCGTCAAATTGAGTCTAAAACAATGTCTAAGCTGCGTCATCCTTCTAGATCGCAAACTTTGCGTGACTTCTTAGATCAGTGATTGTGTGAAGTTATATTACAAAGTGTCGTATTGTTGCTTTTGCGATAGTACGACACTTATTGCTTAAAATAATCGGTTGTACGTTTAATAAGTGCAAGGGGTAGAAGTGGTCTCTCATAAAGAGCAGTATGATGCCGACAGTTTGACAGTGCTAGAAGGCTTGGATGCTGTAAGAAAGCGTCCAGGAATGTATATTGGCACTACAGACAGCCAAGGATTAATGCATTGCCTCTGGGAGATTATTGACAATGCGGTTGACGAGGCTTTGGCTGGAGCTTGTGACCATATTGTTGTTACTCTTCACGATGATGGCTCTATTGAAGTCGCAGATAACGGCCGCGGTATTCCAGTAGACGTTGAACCTAAAACAAAGCTCACTGGTGTTGAAGTCGTTTTAACTAAGCTTCACGCTGGAGCAAAGTTTGGTAACGCTTCTTATAATGCTGCAGGCGGTTTGCACGGCGTTGGCTCTTCTGTTGTAAACGCTTTAAGTTTACGTTTGGATGTTGAAGTTGATAGAGACGGTAAAACGCATCATATGGCGTTCCATCAAGGGCATCCTGGTGTTTATAGTGATGCGGATCCGGAGCATCCATCTCCAGCATCTCCGTTTAAGCGCACGCGCAAAAATAAGCCTACTGAGCTTGAAATTATTGGCACTGTTTCGCCAAAAACTACCGGAACTCGTGTACGCTATTGGGCGGATCCAGAAATCTTCAATTCTACTGCTCATTTTAGCTATGAGCAGCTTATTGCTCGCGTGCGTCAAACAAGTTTCCTAGTTCCTGGCTTAAAAATTACTGTTATTGACGAGCATGTTCCTGAAGGTGAATCTGCAAATATTGAAGAAATTGATTCTCCTGAAGATAATGTTGCAGAAAATAATATTCTTGAAAATCAGTCTGATAATAGCGATGACTCTGTGGCTGAATTTGAAGAATTAGAATCTGAAACAACATTAGAAGATGAAGATAAGTCTGAAGATGAGACTGAAAATATAGCGATTGAAAATTCTGAATCTGAAGAATCAACAGCACAATCTATTGCAAATGCTGAGTCTGCTAACTCAATGCAAAATAAGCATCACCCTCGCGTGATTGAGTTTTTGCATAATGGTGGCGTTAAAGATTTCGTTGATTTTCTTTCAAAAGGTGAAGCAGTATCCGATATTTGGCGTATTTCTGGCGAAGATACGTATGTAGAAGAAACGCAAGCCGTTGATTCTGCAGGAGATTTACACGCGCAGCAGGTAACTAGAAAATGCGGTGTTGACATTGCAATGCGCTGGGTAAACGGCTACGATTCAACGATTATTAGTTTCGTAAACGTTGTTGAAACTCCTGGCGGAGGCATGCATGTTGACGGATTTATGCAGGGATTAACTAAGCAGATTCGTAAAGCAGTGGAAGATAATGCTAGAAAGCTTAAAGTAAATCTTAAAGACGCCAACACAAAAATTGAGCGTGACGACATTATGGCAGGATTGGTAGCAGTCGTAACTGTTCGAATTGCTGAACCTCAATTCCAAGGTCAAACTAAGGATGTTCTTGGAACCGCACAAGTTAAGCCAATCGTTACCAAAATGACTGACGCTCAATTTGGCGAAATGATTACCGGTTCTAAGCGAGGTTTTAAAGAGCAGTCTGCTAGAGTTTTGGAAAAAATAGTTTCCGAAATGCATGCGCGTATTCAGGCGCGTAAAACTAAGGAAGTTACGCGCAGAAAGAATGCGCTTGAGTCCGCTTCAATGCCGCCAAAACTTTCCGACTGCCAGCCTGGAAACGACGATGTTGCAGAACTTTTCATCGTCGAGGGCGATTCTGCACTTGGTACTGCAAAAGCTGCTCGAAACTCTGCTTTCCAAGCGCTTCTTCCAATTCGCGGTAAGATTTTGAACGTGCAAAAAGCAAGTCTTGCGCAAATGCTTTCCAATAAAGAGTGCGCTGCAATTATTCAGGTTGTTGGAGCAGGATCTGGCGCAAGTTTCGATATTTCACAAGCACGTTATAACAAGATTGTTATGATGACCGATGCAGATGTTGACGGCGCGCATATTCGTATTTTGCTGCTGACGCTGTTCTACCGTTATATGCGCCCGCTTATTGAGCACGGCCATGTTTATGCTGCAGTGCCACCTCTTCACAGGATTGCGCTCGCTGGAAAGCGCAAGGGCGAGTATATTTACACGTATTCCGACGATGAATTGGCTGGAAAGCTTGATGATTTGCAAGCTAAAGGCATTGATTTTAACAGCGATATTCAGCGTTACAAGGGCTTGGGCGAGATGGATGCAGATCAGCTTGCAGACACAACCATGGATCCTAGAACTCGCATGCTTCGAAGGATTCGTATGGAAGATGCTCAGCAAGCGAGTGAAGTATTTGATTTGCTAATGGGCGATGATGTTCCTCCGCGCAAGCAGTTTATTGTTGATAACGCAGACGACTTCGATCGTTCCAAAATCGATACCTGATATCGGTATGTTGCTCGCGTCGCTTTATGTCGCCTTGTATATTTGTATTCCTTTATATTGCTTTATAAAGTCGCGTTGGCATTACAAATATGAAGTACTAGTGTTGGGGAATTTTTATGATTAACCTTCTTCTTGCTGTTATTTATCTTGCTTTTATAAGCTTGGGTTTGCCGGATGCTCTTCTTGGAGCTGCGTGGCCTACGATGAGTCATGATGTTGGTGCGCAAATTTCTTGGGCTGGTGGAATATCAATGGTTATTTCTGCAGGAACAATTGTTTCTGCGCTGCTATCTAATAGGTTTACGCATAAGTTTGGCCCTGGGAAGGTTACGCTTATTTCAGTTGCTTTAACAGCTTTAGCGTTACTAGGTTTTTCTTTTGCTCCGAATTATCTTGTGCTTATTTTTCTAGCTATACCATACGGTTTAGGTGCTGGAGGAGTGGATGCGGCTCTTAATAATTACGTTGCAATTCACTATGAAAGCTGGCACATGAGCTGGCTTCACTGCATGTGGGGAATTGGTGCTTCCGCAGGTCCTTATGTTATGGGTTTCGCACTTTCTCACGGTCAGCGCTGGCCTGCAGGCTACCAGTATATTGCTGTTATACAAATTGCTCTCACTCTTGTGTTATTCATAAGTTTGCCGCTGTGGAAAAATAATAATAAAAAGGCAGAGACGCATAATCTTACTGAGGTAAAGAAACAATCTTCTGGGATGCTATCTTACGCAGAAGTTTTGCGCATTCCAGGAGCTAAGAATATTCTTATTATGTTCTTTTGCTATTGTGCGTTGGAGCAAACTGCAGGATTGTGGGCTAGTAGTTACATGGTTTTGCATGGAGGAGTTAGCCGCATTGTTGCGGCAGGTTGGGCAAGCTTGTTTTATGTTGGCATTACAGTTGGTCGTTTTGTAAGCGGATTTCTTACTATGCGTTTTAACGATGCAACGATGATTCGTATTGGGCAGTGCGTAATGCTTATGGGCATTCTAGTATTGTTGCTGCCTTTGCCGAATCATATTGAGCTTATTGCAGGATTTGTAATTATTGGACTAGGCTGCGCTCCAGTTTACCCATGCATTATTCATTCCACGCCGCATTATTTTGGTGCAGATAAGTCTCAAGCTATTGTTGGCATGCAAATGGCAAGCGCATATATTGGGTCTATGGTAATGCCTGCGATTTTTGGACTAATTGCGCAGAATGTTTCTATGGTGCTTCTTCCGGCTTATTTGCTTATTCTTCTCGCTGTAATGACTTTTATGCACGTGCGCTTGCTTCGAACTTGCGAAAGTTGAGCGTGAAAGTATTTGTATGCGCGATTGCTTATATTTTTTTGATGTAGACTTGTGTTAGATGTGTTATGTGTGCTAGGTGTGTTAGAACTTGTTGTATACGCATTATCTAGTAGATGTATTTCTAATAATGTTTTTACAAAAGGAGGGGTTATGAATGATATTAAGCAAGAAGTCTTTGACAAAGATAAGCTTGATTTTGCAATATTTTGTATTGAAAATGTTGCTAAGAAGCTTAATCAAAACCCTCGCGATACGTATGATGCTTTGACTAAGAAGAGTAATATTCTTATGTCTTATATTGTTCCATCTTATGACGTTTTGCACACTCAAGGCAAAGAGTATATTACAAACGATATTATTTCCTTCATGCGCGAAAAAGGTGTAAAAGTATGATTGTTTATCACGGTTCTTTTATGCCTGTTGAATTTCCAGATGTATTGCATTCGCGTAAAGATGTTGATTTTGGCGCAGGATTCTACGTTACATCAATACGTAGTCAGGCTGATAATTGGGCGAAGAAATTTATTCGCAAGGACAAAGATGCTTTTGTTTCTTCTTATAATTTTGACAATAATGTTCTTAATGAATTATCTGTTCTTAAGTTTGATTCATATTCTGAAGAATGGCTTAATTTCATACTTAATGCTCGTTCTGGAAATGATACAAGCAGTTTTGATGTAGTAATTGGCGGTGTAGCAAACGATAAGGTTTATAACACACTTGAATTGTTTTTTGATGATTTAATTACTAAGTCTGAAGCTTTAGGCAGACTAAAATATGAAAAACCTAATAATCAAATATGTTTTAGAAGTCAAAAAGCTATTGATTTGTGTCTTACATACATAAAAAGCGAGTGTGTAAATAGTAAGTTTTTAGGGGAGTGATGGATTTTGAAGGCGAATCCTATTTTGTTGCAAAAGAAGTATGCTAGGGTTGTAAGTCTTCTGGCTGAGCGTGCTGGGTTGAGTTATGAGCAGGCGCTTGACGTGTTTTACCATTCTGTTACTTACGATTTGATGCGTAATGGTATTTCGGATATGCATTGTATGAGCGACGGATATTTGGTTCAAGATTTGCTTGATGAGATGCATAATTCTAAAATGTGTGTTAATGCATGACTTTTGTAATAAATTAAACGATTGTGTGATATACCATGCTTGCATTTGTATTTCGACTATAAAGCGTACAATGTGTATACGTTTTTACATTATCTCGTTATCTATTTTTTAAGAGGGTAAATGAATAAGAGAACTGGTCTTATGTTGACTAGCACTATGATGGGTATTGCTACTGCTGCTTGTGCTTTCTGCATGGCGCAAAGTGCGAATGCTGCCGAAACTTCAGCTTCTTCTGGTGTTAATACGACTGTAAATTCTTCTACAAATAATTCTTCTACCACAGCTTCTAATACAGAAACTTCCTCTACAGAAGGTTCTTCTTCCGTAACTTCTTATAACGCAGCTTCTAATACGCCCAATGGGGGGGGGTCTGCTTTAGATAGCACTTCCGCAAAACCTTCTGGAAATACTGTACCTTCCAAGTCTAGCGAAACTGCAAAAACTGCCGAAACCACAAAATCTACTAAATCTTCTAAAGCTTCTGAATCTGTAACTGATGCTGAAAATTCTGAAAATGCTAGACTTACACAAACTCTTATAGATGTAAGCAATACTAATCTTCAAACAAATAATCGTGAAGATAGAAGCGTACACGCATCTGCAGAATCTAAAGCAGCATCAACTGATTCGGGTACTACAGATGATGCATCTTTAACTTGGACGAAGGACGACTTTAACATTTCTGCCGATGGTAAAACTGTTGGTGGCAGGAAAGATGTTTATCATCCTGAAACGAATCAAACAGTAAATGAATATGTGGATGGACTTAGCGCCAAAGGCAAGGAAAAGCTTAAGAAAAATCATCACATAGTTATTCCTGAAGGTATTGAAGTTATTCATGAATGTGCTTTTACTGGAAGTGCAAAGCAGGTTGGGAATAAGCATGAGCACATTGATGGCGAAACTTATATTGAGGGTGTAACTCTTCCGCAGTCTCTTAAAATCATAGAATACGGTGCGTTCGGTTGGAATAAGATTAAAGGAACCGTTGTTATTCCAAAAAATGTGGTTTCAGTAAGCGATGCAGCCTTTGTTGCTAATGAAATTGAAAAAGTTGTGTTTGAAGGCGTGCTTGATGATAAGGGAAAAGAGCACGATACAGATACTAATCCGTATTATCTTGCTGGAGTTGGTAGTGTTGCTTTCCAAGGTAATAAAATTTCTGATATTGTCGTAAAAGGTAATTTAGGACAATATAAGTTTCGCTCAGGGGAAAATGATTCACCGTTTGACAATCAAAATCCTGGACCTTTCACTATTGAAGTGGGAGAGGAATACAAAAGTCCTATCAAAATTACGCAAGAAAGCGCTGGTCATACAATCAGTGTTATGGAGGGTTTTGAGGAGAATGGAAATCCTGTAACGATTGACCTCTCACCATATTTTAAGAAAAATGCTGATGGCAAATATGTAGCTGTAAAAACTGGCACACTTGAAGGTCAGTGCATTTTTTATGACTTTGTTCAGCGTGTGCCTAGGATGATTGGTAGATCGCATTTTACGTACAACATTGTTCCTAAAGCTACGATTTACACAGTTACTTTTGTAAATGGCGCTAATTCTCATTATGCTTCTGTGCAAGTTAAGGAAGGCAAGAGCATAAACGATAAGAGTGTTGATAGTCAGTCGATGCCTAAAGATCCTACGAAGATTGGGTACACTTTTGAAGGGTGGAATGAAGATCAAGACGGTACTGGTGCAGTGTTCCTTGCCAGCACTAGTGTAAACAAAAATTTGAAAGTTTACTCCATTTTTAAGAATTACTTACCAGTTATTACAGTTCAGAATAAGACTATTACTGAGGGTGATTCACTCGATTTGAATAGTCTTGTTGTGTCTGTTAGTGATATTGAGGATAATTCTATAACAACTAAGGTTAGGCGTATTAGTGACGGTGGTTTTAATAACAATGTTCCAGGCGTTTACACTATCACGTTTAGCGTAACGGACAATGGCGGTGCTACTGCAACAGCAGTTGCAACAGTAACTGTTAATAAGAAGCCAACGCCAACTCCTGTTCCAGTTCCTGAGTCGCCGACCCCTGTCGCTCCAGGTCCGATTCTGACACCTTCTGAGTCTGAGACAGAACCTGAGTCCGCTCCAGCTCTTTCGCAACCCGAGCAACCGGAAGCTAAGCGCGTTGTTAAGCATCTTCCTAAAACTGGCTCTTCAGTAGCTATGGTAATAAATTATTTGTTTGCATCTGTGACTGCAGGAATTTTTGCACTTGTAGAAGCTAGAAAATCACTTCGCAGATATTCCAAGCATGCTCGCAAAAACTAGCTTTAAAAAGTGTAAAACTAGCAAGCAAAAACATTACTACCCAATGTGCGCAATTGGGGAAACGAGTTCAGTTCCAGAAGCATCCCTACGCATATCTGGCTTAGGTAACTCAACATTGCTTCCGCCTTCTGTAACGGCTTGCAATGGATAGTATCCAACGTACGCGTGTATCAACGTATCTTGACCTTTAAGGAATCTTTGCGAGCGCACGCCACCAGTTGCGCGACCTTTTGTTGGGTACATGTCAAATGGAGTAATCTTTGCAGAACCGTTTTCGGTTCCAGGAAGAGCTTCACTGTCTCCAGCAACGGTGAATACAACTGTTCCAGAAGCGGAGAATAAACCATTTTCACCTTCTTCGTAATGCCACTCTATTGATTTTTCTGGCACTACTGCGAAGGTTGCAACTTTAGCACCTTCTGCTAAACGAATGCCTGCCATTCCGCCTGCTGTGCGTCCTTGTGGTCTAACTTGTTTAGCGTCAAAGGCAAGTAATGAAGAATCACTACTAATGAACACGAGTCTGTCGTTGTCTTTTGCTGGAGCTGCGGCAATAACGGTGTCGTCGTCTTTTAAGTCAATTATGCTCCATGAATCCATGGTAGTTGGAGCTTCAAAATTCCATCTTTTAACTACACCGTTTCGTGTTCCAATTGCAAGTGGAGTAGCGTTTTGTGAGGCATCAAATGCTATTGCTGAAACTACGCGTTCTCCTCTTACTGGATCCGTGCTTTGCGTGGAAGTTAGCAGTTCTTGTGCTTTTACTCCGTGGTTGAGCAGCGCAGGTTTTCCTTCTTCATAGTTAAGTTGTGGCAAATCTGCAACATGAGCTAGAACTAGTCGACCAGATGAAGTAACAAGAGCACAAGTTGAACGCGTTGTTGTTGCAAACATTGTTTTACAAGGAGTGTTAAATACGTTGTTGTTGTGCGAATTCCAATGTTCTAACACTGCAATGCTTGTTCTGGCAATTAACCCTGAAGTGCTTAATGCTACTGCGCAAGGTTCGTCACTTAATTGCATTGCAACAGAAGATGCGTCAGCTTCTCCAGTTTTACGAGCTGCATTAGCTGCTGCAGCCAAATCTGCTTGAGTTGAAGTAATTTTATTTGCTGATTGAACGGCTTTAATCGCAATATCCTCACTGTTTTTATTTATGCTGGAGGCTACTGGAGTAAAACTACCATCTTCATTTTCGTCAAGCAAAATTGTTCTGCGTGGAGTATCCCATTGTTTAACTGCAGAATCCATATCTGCTATTACGACGTTGTCGAGTTTAGCTTCAGAACTTAATATTTGATTTAGCTCTTCAATTTTTTTGAGCAAATCGTCGCGTTCAGCTTCGAGCTCTATTCGGCTCATTTTAGTAAGTCTGCGAAGACGTAAGTCAAGAATATACTGTGCTTGAATTTCATCAAGATCGAATACTTTAATTAACTTAGTTTTTGCACTATCTGCATCTTCAGATGAACGAATGACCTGAATTACTTCATCAATATCAAGAAGTGCAAGAAGCAAGCCATCAACCAAATGTAAGCGTTCTTGAGCTTTTTTGCGCCTAAATTCGCTGCGTCTGCGTACCACGGTTCTGCGGTGAGAAATCCAAACGTCTAATAGCTCTCGCAAGCCCATTGTGTGAGGTCTACCGTCAACAAGTGCAACATTGTTAATAGTAAAGCTCTCTTGCAAAGGAGTGTGCTTAAAAAGTTGAGCAAGCACAGCGTTAGGATCAAAACCTGTCTTAATCTCAATAACAATACGAGTTCCGTTATGTCGATCTGTTAAATCAATAGCACCTGAAATACCGTCTAATTTTCTTGATTTAACTCCTTGAGAAATTCTTTCCAAAACGCGCTCTGGGCCAACCATAAACGGAAGTTCTGTAACAATAATAGCTTTTTTGCGAGCAGTAATATTTTCGATATGTGTTGTAGATCTTGTAGTGAATGCTCCGCGACCTGTTGCGTAAGCTTCGCGAATGCCACTTCGACCAATGATAATTCCTCCGCTAGGCCAGTCAGGTCCTGGAACTAGTTTCATAAGATCATCTAGGGTTGCATCAGGATGTTTCATAACATATTTTGCTGCAGCAACTACTTCGCCTAGATTATGCGTTGCCATATTTGTTGCCATGCCTACAGCAATTCCAGAAGCGCCATTTACTAAAAGATTTGGAATAGCTGCAGGAAGCACAGTAGGTTCTTTTAGTTTATTGTCGTAATTTGGTACGAAATCAACTGTGTCTTCGTTGATATCCGCGTTCATACCTAGTGATGCAGGAGCTAAACGCGCTTCGGTGTATCGAGAAGCTGCTGGACCGTCGTCAAGAGAGCCAAAATTACCGTGTCCGTCAACAAGCGGCAAGCGTAGGGAAAATGGTTGAGCTAGACGAACCATTGCCTCATAGATTGCAGAATCACCGTGAGGATGAAGTTTACCCATTACTTCACCAACAACACGCGCTGATTTCATATAAGCATGATCAGGACTCAAATTCATATTGCCCATTTGATACACAATGCGTCGCTGCACTGGTTTCATTCCGTCTCGTGCGTCCGGTAAAGCTCGAGCATAAATAACTGAATAAGCATATTCCAAGAAGGATTTGCTCATTTCTTCGTTTAATGGTGTTTCAACAATATGCTCTTTAACTTTTCTTGGGTCGAAAGCTTGCTGTGTTGAGTGATGGCGTGAGGGCATATTTAGAACTCCTTGAATGACATTACGGCTATCAATCTTACCAATTTATATGCACAAACAGCATGTTTTTGCTGAATTTTTCAGCAATTTGACTAGTTATTTATATAA
>NZ_LWSR01000023.1:0-16352 GCF_001660745.1 Gardnerella sp. 26-12 | reverse complement strand
AGTGATTACACCGCATAACCAGCCAGGATTTACGGATCAATCGTTGATACGCAATTTCTGCATTATTGCGCATATAGATCACGGCAAGTCCACTGTAGCAGATCGCATTTTACAACTTTCAGGAATCGTGCCAGAGCGTGAAATGCGAGACCGTTTCTTGGATCGCATGGATATTGAGCAAGAGCGCGGTATTACTATTAAATCGCAGGCTGTTCGCGTTCCTTGGACTTTTGAAGGCAAAGAGTATTCGCTTGGCATGATCGATACTCCTGGACACGTCGATTTTACTTATGAAGTTTCGCGCGCGCTGGCAGCATGCGAAGGTGCTGTGCTGTTAGTAGATGCTACTCAAGGTATTGAAGCGCAAACGCTTTCTAATCTTTATATGGCAATCGACCATAATTTAACGATTATTCCTGTTCTTAACAAAATCGATTTGCCTAGTGCTGAACCAGATAAGCATGCTGAAGAAATAGCTGGTTTAATTGGTTGCAAGCCGGAGGACGTGTTGCGTGTTTCTGGTAAAACCGGCGAAGGTGTTAAAGACTTACTTGATCAAATTGTGCTGGAAGTTCCAGCCCCAAGCGGAAATCCTGATTCTCCTGCTCGCGCGCTCATTTTTGACTCCGTCTACGATTCTTATCGCGGAATTGTCACCTATATTCGTATGGTTGATGGCGAACTTAAGTCGCGCGAAAAATTGCATATGATGGGAATCGGCATGACGCACGATCCTATTGAAATCGGCGTTATTAGCCCAGATATGACTCCAACTAAGGCGCTTGGAGCCGGAGAAGTAGGCTATGTAATTACAGGTGCAAAAGACGTGAGTCAATCTAAAGTTGGCGACACTATTACCAGTGCCGTAAATCCTGCATCTGAGCCTTTGGATGGTTATCGCGACCCTAAACCTATGGTTTACGCAGGTCTTTTCCCAATTGATAACGCTCAATTCCCAGATCTTCGAGATGCTCTCGACAAGCTAAAACTTAATGATGCGGCTCTTATTTACGAGCCAGAAACGTCTGTTGCGTTGGGCTTTGGTTTCCGTTGTGGATTCTTAGGTCTTCTACACATGGAGATTGTTTCAGAGCGCTTAAGCCGCGAGTTTGGCTTGGATCTTATTTCCACTGCTCCTAACGTAACTTATGACGTCACTAGCGAAGATGGTAAAGAACATCACGTAACAAATCCTAGCGAGTTTCCAGAAGGCAAGATTAAGCGCATTATTGAGCCAATGGTTGCTGCAGATATTATCACTCCGAAAGAGTTTATTGGTGCTGTAATGGATTTGTGCCAGGATCATCGCGGAGAAATGGGCACAATGGAATATATTAGTGCAGACCGCGTGGAAATGCATTACAGGATTCCTCTTGCAGAAATCGTTTTTGACTTCTTTGATCAGCTTAAAAGCCGCACAAAAGGCTATGCTTCTCTTGACTACCACGAAGATGGCGAGCAAGCTGCCGATTTAGTGAAAGTTGATATTCTTATTCAGGGAGATAAGGTTGACGCTTTTAGTGCGATTGTGCACCGCGATAAGGCTTATTCTTACGGCGTTATGATGACTAAGAAGCTTCGCGGTCTTATTCCTCGCCAGCAGTTTGAGATTCCAATTCAGGCGGCAATCGGCTCTAGAATTATTGCTCGCGAGACTATTAGCGCTCTTCGAAAAGATGTGCTCGCTAAGTGCTACGGCGGCGATATTACGCGTAAACGTAAGCTTCTTGAAAAACAGAAGGCTGGTAAGAAGCGCATGAAGATGCTCGGACATGTTGAAGTTCCGCAGGAAGCATTCGTTGCGGCTTTGGCTACAGACGAGAGCGCAAACGATCGCGATACTAAAGATAAGATTCGCGCAGCGCAAAAGTCTGAAGGATGAGTTTAGAGTTGGATGCTGAATTAAATAAATCAGCTATGCAAACTGAAAGTATGCCTTTTGAAGTGTACGTGCACGTGCCGTTTTGCTTGCGCCGCTGCGGTTATTGCGATTTTAACACGTATACTGCTCGCGATTTGGGTGAAGGTGCAAGTCGCGAAGGTTATGCGGATGTTGCGATTCTAGAGATGCAACTTGTAAAAAAATGGCAGGAATATCACGGAATTTTCGAGCCTAAAGCGCAATCTGTTTTCTTCGGCGGCGGCACTCCAACAGTTCTTAAAGCGCAAGATTTAGTGCGAATTTTGCAAGAAATACGTAACTTGTGGGGATTTAAAATCGGAGCGGAAATAACTACTGAAGCAAATCCGGATACTGCAGATGAAAAGTATATTGAAACGCTTGCAGAAGGCGGATTTACTCGAATATCTTTCGGAATGCAATCGGCTGTTCCGCACGTACTAAAAACACTTGACCGTACGCATACTCCAGAAAATGTTGCGCGAGGAGTAAACGCAGCAAACGCATGTGGCTTGCGTTCAAGCGTTGACTTGATTTATGGAGCTCCGGGGGAGAGTTTAGACGATTGGCGAAAGTCGGTAGAAATGGCTTTAAGTCTAGGCGTTAACCATATTTCTGCATACGCGCTAACGGTAGAGCCGCGTACAAAAATGGGCCGTCAAATCGCTGCTGGCACTATTCAAGCGCCAAATGATGATGATGAAGCCGCAAAATACGAGTTGGCAGACGAACTTTTTAACTCTGCTGGATTACAATGGTACGAGATTTCTAATTGGGCGCGTCCTGGTTTTGAGTCTCGTCATAATCTTGGCTACTGGCGAAATATTGATTGGGCTGGAATTGGTCCTGGAGCGCATTCGCACTACAATGCTGCAAATCACATTAGTAAACAAAGCATGGATGATAGTGCTTCTTTAGCTAATACAAGTGAGTTTTATAACCTTCGCTCATGGGATATTTTGCACCCAAAACGATGGGCGCATGCTATAAATCTTGGAAATGTGCCGTGGCAAAACTACGAGTGTATCAATGCAGAAGATGCGCTTATTGAAGAAGTAATGCTTGGGCTTCGCATTAAAGAAGGGCTCGATATTTCGCAATTGTGCGAAAAAATGCGCGAAACTAATAAGGTGTTCGATGATTCGCATTTGCAAAAAGTGTTACGCGAAGTGTGTAAGGAAGATTTGGCAGTGTTGCACGAAAATCGCATTATCGCAACACGCAAAGGTAGGCTGCTCAACGATTTATTAATAGAAAGAATTGTCGACGCGTGTGAAGAAGGCCTTACCGTGCTAAAATAGTGCGTATTGTGTCATAAATGCTTGATATACGAAAATTCAATGTAGAAAGGAACAATCATGGCAAACCGCAAAGAGCGTCGCGCGAAGGAAAGGCAGAGCCGCAAGGGGATTCCTTCTCAATATGATGAAACAAAAGGTCGCGCTCGCGGAGGCATGATTGACGAATACAATTTACAAGAACGCTCTAGAAGACTTCAAGAGAGGGGAACTGGTCCTTGGAAGCCAACTTCTAACGTGACAGCTGAGGAGGAGAGACTGGCTCGCAATGTTAAGCGATCTCAGGTGGGCGATGATACTTGGAATGTTGTTCGTAAAGTTGTCGGAGTGTTTTCCTGGGCTGTGATTTTGCTTTCCGCGCTTGCTTTCTTGGTGATTATGTGGCTTCCTAGCCAGCCTATTGTGCTTGTTGTGGTAGTTTCCGTTTTGTTTGCATTAGGCGTGTTTGGCTTGTTCTTTAGCTTTAGTAATTCTAGGCAGAATCCGCGCCTTGACGAGCACGGCACTGCGATTTAGATGTACTTATAAAATAAGAATGTTTTTTAATGATTAAGGTGGGCACTTGCTAATAACAACGTGCTCGCCTTAATTATTTGTGTGCGCTCCGACCTGCTTTCGCGCTTAGAGCGTAGCGCGCGAAAGCAACTCGGAGCGGAAACTCGCTTAAGTTGGAAGTCCAGTGGACTTCCAACGCGAGTTTCGTAAGCGAGCGCGTTACCCGCGCGAGCGCATACTGCGTTACGGTCTCTAGTTGGCGCTTTTCGGACATTCGCGCATTTACACAATAGGATGCTTAATGTAGTAGTCGTGCATTGACTTCTTGGAAATTATTTCCTCGCTGCCTTGATTTGCAGATATGCCGATTCTCGCGCGAATCCACGGATCTTCTTTATGCGTTCTTTCGCTGAGCTGATTTCCTGTAAGATTTCCAAGTTTTGCGCACACTTCCTCTATAATCTTGACCTGCTCATATTCTAAAGTTGCGCATCTTTCTGGAAGAGAAATCAGTAGTTCTTCTTTGCGAATTGTGAATCTTCCTCGATGCCTGTTAAATAATTCCAATGAAACCGGACCGTTCGTCCAAGCTTCAAAATCTTCCGGGAATAGTGACAATCCAGTTGTAGCTAAGCTGTGCGCTTGAGAATAATACACAAGCTTCTGCAGCTTCATAGTTGTCATTGGTCCCATAATTTCCAATATTTTTGCCGCTACATTAATAATGCCCATCACGCATCTCCTTTTTCTTTGCAACAAATTAATAGCGATTTTATGAATGGAAAAAGTGAGCGTCAATTCGATTAAAGAAATGTGGACAACTTGTATTATGAGTTATTTTTTAGTTTGTGTTATTTTGCAAGTTCAACTTATTTGATTGTTGTTTTGCGAACTAATCATTTAATAGTTCAACATGCAATAAGTTAATAAGCGAGTAAGTTAATAAACTAATTTCGTGAATCTATAAGCGCGTAGCCATGTCTTACAAGCACAGATTTAAGTTGCGTAAGATAAGCGAGTGAAGCTCTTGAAAGCTTCGTGCGCTCGTTGGTAATCCAGCCAACAAGCATAGTGTCATCACATTCAAGCGGAATAGTGACAATTTTTTCATTGTTTAAATCGCCGTTATCTATTCCAGTGCAAACAGTGTAACCATTCAACCCAATAATAAAGTTTAAAATGGTAGCGCGGTCAGAAACGTTGATCTTTTTCGGTGGGCGAGTAGGCCAAACTGCTTCTTCTGCGAAGAAGAAACTTCCTTCTTCTCCCTGTTCGTATTGAATAAACGGATACGGTTTCAAATCTTCCAAGCTCAAGCTTTTTTGCACTGCAAGCGGATTATTTCTAGAAAGAAAAACATGCAATTTTGCTCGGAAAAGCGGGTGGAATTCCAAATGTTTTTCACGAAGCAGCTTGCCTATTACATCCTTGTTGTAGTCAGAAAGATAAAGAATTCCAAGGTCTGCGCGCATATCGCTTACTTGCTTAATGATATTTTTTGTGCGCGTCTCGCGAATTGAAAACTCGTATTCGTTAGAATGAATACTGCGAATCATATCGACGAATGCTTCAACAGCAAACATGTAGTGTTGTGTTGCAACGCTGCATAATTGTGGGCGAGGCTTAGTACTTTTGTAGCGTTCTTCAAGAAGATCCGCCTGCTCAATTACTTGTCGAGCGTACGTCAAAAACTCAGCTCCATCAGCTGTTAATGCAATTCCTTGAGTGGATCTAGTGAAAATTTCAATGTTAAGTTCTCTTTCAAGCTCTTTTACAGAAGAGCTCAATGCTGGTTGTGAAATATATAGTGCTCGTGCTGCTTCATTCATTGAACCGCAGTCAACGATTTTTACAATATACTTCAGTTGTAGCAAAGTCATACGAGCTTCTTTCGTGAGCTAAAAGTTACGATAATCATCAAAAATCACATAAATGAGCCGCTAACGAATCTAGCAAAAGGTATAGGCATAACCTAATTCTTAGTTGTCATAACCATAGTTCCACAKWWCTATAGTTTTNTAKTTATAAGTTTGATAACCCCTATAATTTTTATAAATCACTTACATTGGCTGATTTCCGTGATGCTTTCCAGTTCTGGAAACCCGCTTTTTACTGCGCAAAAGCTTCAATGAGCCGGCAATCATATCGCGAGTCTGCTCCGGGTCAATCATTGCGTCAATCTGACCAGTTTCCAACGAAAGATTTGCGTTCACAGTAGTCGCCTCATACTCGTCAACCAGCTGCTTTCTAAGAGCTGCAACGTCTTGCCCACGCTCTTTAGCTTTTTGCAAATCCTTGCGGTGAATAATATTTACGGCACCTTGCGCACCCAAAACTGCAATCTGGCTGGTTGGCCACGCGTAATTTACGTCCGCACCCATCGACTTGGAACCCATAACGATATAAGCTCCACCGAAAGCTTTGCGCAAAATCACCGTAACCAGCGGAACTTGCGCGTTCGCGTACGCATAAATCACTTTCGCACCTCGGCGAATAATTCCTGCGTGCTCTTGATCTGAACCAGGCTTATAACCAGGAGTATCTACTAGAGTCACCACAGGCAAATTAAACGCGTCGCACAATCGCACAAATCGCGCGACTTTTTCGGAAGAATTTACATCCAAAATACCAGCGTTCACCTTCGGCTGATTTGCTACGATTCCAACAGGATGACCCTCAATGCAAGCAAAACCAACCACTGCAGAAGCAGCATACAATTCCTGCACTTGCACGAACTCACCGTAGTCAACTATTCTGCGAATCACGTCAAGCACATCGTAAGGCTGACGGTCGTTATCCGGCACAATATTCACCAACTCGCGCGCAGTTTCGCGATCCGCGCGCGTTGCAGCGTAGGCAAAAGTTGGAGGCTCTACCTCACAGCTAGATGGCAAATAAGCCAAAACTGTGCGCGCGTAGTCGATTGCGTCAGCTTCATCCTCTCCCAAATAGTGAGCGACACCGGAAGTTGCGTTATGCACAAGACCGCCGCCCAAATCGTCCATGCTAATAGCCTCGCCGGTTGCAGCTTTAACAACATCCGGACCAGTTACGAACATATTTGAGTGCTCGCGAGTCATAATAATCAAATCTGTCAATGCAGGGCAATAAACTGCACCACCAGCGCAAGGACCTAGAATAATTGAGATTTGCGGAATCAAGCCGCTCGCTTCGCAAGTTTTTTTGAAGATACGCCCGTATTGCATAAGCGCGCTCACGCCTTCTTGAATGCGAGCGCCGCCGGAATCAATTACGGCAACAACTGGCACGCGAAGTTCAACAGCCATATCTAAAAGATGGCAGATTTTCTCGCCCTCAGCTTTGCCTAAAGTTCCACCGCGCACAGAAAAGTCTTGTGCGTAAACTGCAACTTTTCTGCCATAAACTTCGCCAAAGCCGGTGATTACAGCGCATCCGGCAACGTCGTTATTTATGTCACCGCCGTTAAAACGTCCGATTTCCACGAATGAGCCGGTGTCAAAAAGCAAGTCAAGACGCTCGCGAGCAGTGCTTTTACCTTTTGCATGCTGACGCTCTAAAGCTTTTTGTTCTGCGTCACGAGCAAGTTGTGCTGCGTGCTGAACTGCAGCTTTTCCGCGACGAGGCTGCAAGTTTGTATCGTCAGCAGAGCTATTAACAGAAGAGTTATTAACTATTTTCGCTGAAGTTTCAGAGATTTCAGACTTTTCTTTTGCTAAAGTACTCATTTCTGCTCTCCTTCCGGCTTTTCAGAAGACTTTTCAGAAGATTCAGAAGACTTATCTGCGCTCTTATCCGCGCTTTTATCTCCAGCAAGATCAATCGTCACAAGCTTTGCACCCGATTCCACGCCGTCACCAGGACCCACAAAAATTCCAGTAACAGTACCAGCTGCAGGAGCGTAAACGTAATTTTCCATCTTCATAGACTCAAGCACCACAAGCAAATCACCCTTGGCAACCTGCTGACCTTCAGCCACATTCACGCGCGTAATAACAGCTTGCATAGGTGCTGCGATTACGCCAGGAATCTGCTTTTGTTCTTCAGATTTGTGAGTACTTCCGCGAAGCGAACGTCCACGCAAAGGCTGCGAAGCTCTAGAAACGCTACGAACTCGCGCAGAGCCGGTCAAATTGTCAACAATATCTTGCGGAATCGTAAGCTTTACGCGCTTATTATCAACCTCAATAATGAAGGATTCCATTGCAGGCTGCTTATTTTCGGATTCATCCGCAGACTTTCCAGAAACAAGCGAAGCCGGCTGGCCACCCAAAGAAGCTGCAGGAACGCGGTTCAAATACTTGCGTTCCATCCACTTAGTAGACACGTCAAAACTGTGATTTTCCGCAGTAAACTCAGGGTCGTTAAAAATCTGCTCAAAAAGTTTTGCTGGAGTTGGCACGCCCTCAATACAAAGTTCCTTCAAAGCGCGACGCACACGAGCGACAGCAGTTTCACGACTTTGCGCAGTAATAATAAGTTTGCCCATCATCGAATCGAATTTTGGCGAAATATTATCGCCAACTTCAACACCAAAATCGACGCGAATACCAGGACCGGAAGGCCACTTTATTTTCGTCAAAGTGCCGGAACTTGGAGTCAAATTCGTAGCAGGATCTTCCGAAGTAATGCGAAGCTCGAAGCTGTGTCCGCGAGGCTCTGGATCCTTAATCAACTCGCCGCCGTCAGCAATATTGAGCTGTTCTCGCACTAAATCAAGTCCACTAACTTCCTCACTAACCGTGTGCTCAACTTGCAATCGCGGATTAACTTCCAAGAAGTAGACTTTATGCTGAGAAGTCACCATATATTCGCACGTGCCAAGACCAACGTAGTCAACAGCTTCAAATAGGTTACGAGAATATCGGTAAAGCTGATCCTTTTCATCGTCAGTCAAGAACGGTGCAGGAGCCTCCTCAACCAGCTTTTGGTTTCGGCGCTGCACCGAGCAATCGCGCGTGGAATATACGGTGAAATTTCCGTGAGCGTCGCGGCCGCACTGCGTTTCTACGTGGCGAGCTTTGTCAATAAAACGCTCAATAAAATATTCATCTAAGTCGCCGCCCTGCAAAGCGTCGTGATTCATATAAAAGCCTCGCAACTCGTCATCGTTACGAACGACTGTAATGCCGCGTCCGCCACCGCCATCCGTGCGCTTCATCATCACAGGATAGCCGTGAGTTTGCGCAAAAGTCAAAAGTTCTCGAATATCTTTCACAGGCTCCGAAATTCCTGGAACTGGCGGCACTTTCGCACGAACTGCCACGCGACGAGCCGTAATCTTATCTCCCAAATCAATAAGCGCTTCCGGACGAGGACCAATCCAAATAACCCCAGCATCGTTAACTTTTTTCGCAAAAGACGCAACTTCCGAAAGGAAACCGTAACCCGGATGCACAGCATCCGTGCCGCTTCTTTTAATAATGTCAAGAATCGCATCTTCGTTTAAATAAGTATCACGATACGTGTCTCCGGAAAGTGCGTACGCTTCGTCTGCCATTTCTACAAACTGCGCGTTGCGATCAGTCGGTGCATAAATAGCAACGGTAGAAATGCCCATTTCGTGAGCCGTGCGAATAACTCGCAAGGCAATTTCACCGCGGTTTGCGATGAGAATTTTTTTGATATTCGTAACCATACGTTACAAGATATTAGAAAAGTTGCGTTTACGGATGAGTCGACATACACAAAAGCTAGAGCAAAATTTTGTACACTTCTCCAATGCACATGATTTTTATAACACGTAATGTGATTAGCGAAACGGAAAACAACCGGCAAAACCGTTTAATTGACAACCTATTAGCTGCAAACGGCAAACCGGAAATAACCAAAAGAAGGTTTTCATGACCAACATAAATCAAAATAATGCAACAACAGCATCAGCAAATTCAAACGTTGCAAATAAGTTGAAAGTAGCTGCAGCATGGCTTGCAAAGCCAGCGCTTCTCACTGTGCTTTTGGCTCTTTCTACCATGGCAGGCGCAATTTATCTTCCTATTACTCCTGTGCCTATTACGTTGCAAACTCTTGTTTTGTGCATTATTGGTTTAACTTTGAGCTGGCGCGAAGGCGTAGCTTCTGTAGTTATGTACCTTGCTGTTGGCGCAGCAGGTTTGCCTGTGTTTGCTGGCTTTAAGGGCGGCTGGGCTGTTTTTGTTGGCCCTACTGCAGGATTCTTAGCCGGTTTCATATTTGGCGTTGCTGCAACCGCAGCTTTGAAGCGCGTATTTGACGTAGCTCTTGACGCAATGATGCCAGAAAACTCCTTCAAGAAGACTTTCGCACGCTTCTGCACTTACTCTGTAGCTTCTATAATCGGCACGATCGTGATTTACGCATTCGGCATTTTCGGCCAAAGCTACCTAACTGGCATGCCACTTTCAACTGCCGCCGCAACCTTGATTATCTTCATGATTGGCGATTTGATTAAGGCTTTTGTTGCGAGCGCGGCTTGCTCCGGCTTGTACAACGCACTTAACAAAAAGCGCGCATAGCGGAAACGTTATATTGCAGAAAAACGGCATTTCCTTTACACGACTGTAAAGGGAATGCCGTTTTGTATAAGATTGCCGCGCACTTGCTCTTTGACTGAGATAACTAGCAAACAGCTGACGCTTGCGCTTTAAGCGCTCGCTGCTGAGCTCAGACGGAAAGTCCACTGGACTTTCCGTCTGAGCAAGCTCGGCGCTCCGAGTTGCTTTCGCGCGCGCAATGCTGCGCTCAAGCATGTCGTCAGCGCACACAAAACACAACAGAATTCCCAATGAACTACCAAGCGAACCTGCCCTGCCTTCGTCTTTACTGACGAAGGCAGACCTCGCTTGCGTTGAAAGCACACCGTGCTTTCAACTCTAAGCAAGCTCGGCGCTCCGAGTTGCTTTCGCGCGCGCAATGCTGCGCTCAAGCATGTCGTCAGCGCACACAAAACACAACAGAATTCCTAATAAACTACCACGCGAATCTGCCCTGCCTTCGTCTTTATTGACGAAGGCAGACCTCGCTTGCGTTGAAAGCACACCGTGCTTTCAACTCTGAGCAAGCTCGGCGCTCCGAGTTGCCTTCGCGCGCGCTGTGCTGCGCTCAAGCATGTCGTCGCGCTTCATACGCAACCGCGTGCACATCGCCGCTTTTTACCACAATCTCCTCGCCAGATGCCTCACGAATCGTAAGCGACGCATCTTCTCCAAGCCGCACAGCAGTTCCTGTCACCACGCTTCCGTCAACTGGATGCACGTTAACTTCGCGCCCAAGAGTCCAACACACACCATTTACTTCTTGAAGCAAATCTGCAGCGTTACTTGGATAATCGCGCATAAAATCACCAAGTCTAGAACGCAATCCAGTAACTATTTTTGCAGCAATCGTATCACGCAATTCTTTAGATTCCGGCAAATCAGTCATATGCATTTGCAGCGAAGTTGCCATCTTAATTGGCAGCACTTCTTGCGGCACGCACAAATTCAATCCGATTCCAAAAATTACTCCAACAACATTGTCTTTGCTTGGATCGGCTACAATTTCTGTTAAGATTCCGCCTTCTTTACAATCGTGCAAAAACACGTCGTTAGGCCATTTAAGTTTTATCGCGCAAGCATCACCGTGCATCGGCGAGCTTCCGCACTCTTTAAACGTTTCTAGAAGTGCGTCACGCGCTGCAAGCCCTGCAATAATAGGCAGCCAGCCATTGTGACTTGCGTCCATAACAATTGACTTCGGCAGCAACGTTACGAATGAAACTAAAAAGCTTTCTCCCGGTCGGCTTACCCACGCGCGTCCAAGCCTGCCGCGACCTGCTGTTTGCTCATCTGCCACAATCGCAACTATTGCTGGCTTCCCGTCATCTCGCGCAATTATTTCGCCTTTTTGTATCATTTCTCGCGCAATATTTTGCGTAGAATCTGTAATTGCGAAATATTTTACCAGATCTGCTACTTCTGAGGTCTGCGGCATCAATGCCACACTTTGCGAAGAAAAAATAGTCATATGTATAATTTACATCAGATTATATTTTTGCGCGCGTCATTGCATGTTTTGCGCGCAATAGCAAACAAAGTAGCTAAGCATCAATTAAGCAGGTGTTAACACATGGAGCGCATACGTCGCAAAACGCAGTACAAGAAGCCGCGCAAATTGCGTGCTGTTGCAGCACGTTTTTTAGATTACACTCTTGCTGCTTTGTTATGCTTTGTACTTGCTTTTTGCACTAGCTTGGGACCAATTTTCCGCAGTCAAGATATTAAAGTTCATTTAGGATCAATCGCTGATTTTTCGTTGGTTAATGCTTTTATTTTCGTCGCTGCCTTCATAATATACGCATTAATACTGACTGCGCTTATTTACTACGGTAAAAATAAAAAGTTTTTGCCTAAATATCAACGTTTTACGAAATTAATARAGTCAATTGCGTTAAGAAAAAATAGTGAAAATAAAAAACATTCAAAATTACAAAAATTTACTACTAAACACACTATTTTCCGCAATATTGCGCATTTTCTTTTAAAATCTGCAAAACTATTTTTTAATTGCGCTAAATGGTTCATTAACCACTCCACTCGCAATAGAAGAAACCTACTTCTTACTTTTTTCGTGGGCTGGATTTGGGTTCCAGTTACGTTACTTGCCGCATACGGTGCAGATATATGCTCGCAAATTCGTGAGTACAGTTGGACTTGGAATAAAATTACAGGCTTAGATCAGCCTTATATCGGCTTCTTTAGCTTTGTCCCAATGGATATTTACCCAACTGCGCACTACTTGTGGCCAACTTATCCAACTTATTTAACAGATCAGCACAACATTGTTCTAACTGTTATTTATGGCGCAACAACAGCAGTCTCCAGATACTTTACCGACTCAAACGACGCTGGAATTGCACTTCTTGCCTTTGCACAATTTGTATTTGCAGCATGGTGCGTTTCTGCAACAGCACACCGCTTCTTAAACAAACCTTGGCTTGATGCAGAATCTAGCTCAACAAATTGCAGCACAACAACTTTTGCAAGATTCGTTATTCTGCTTATGTTTTTACTTAATCCGCTTGTGTTGTGCTCAACTATTGCGCTTACAAAATCTCCGCTTTTTGCATTCGCTTTTGTTTGGTGGTTTGGCATAAATTACGAGTTAACTAATTGTTATCATGCGAACGACACTAAAAATACACTTAGCACAAAGCCAAATACGCAAAAGCCTAGACTTCACACTGTTTTGGAATTAATTGTTTCAGTGTGCGTAATGCTTATTGCTGCAAAATACGCTTGGTATATTCTGGTTGTTCAATTCATACTTTTAATTATTTTTGAGCGCAAACGCTGGCGTTTGTGGGTTTGCGGAATTTTGCTTCCAATCGTTGTAATTCACGGCTCGTTAATTATGCTTATTTCGAGCGGTGCTATTATTAGCGGCGATCCTATTGAGAGTCGCGGCATTCAGTTACAACAAATTGCACGTATAGCTAAGCTCGATCCGCATAGCATACCGCGTAGCGCAAAGCGCATTATTGCACCAATTTTTAATCTGGATCAAACTGCAGAAGCATACAAACCTTATGACGCAGACCCTGTGAAATCTTCCGGATTGCAATCTAAAAAAGTGAGTTATCGTTGGCGATACGTTACTAAAGACAATATTCGTAAATTAGATTTCGCTTGGTGGCAAATGATTACGCATAGTCCACTCGTTGCAACTGACGCTTTTCTTGCAAAGACTTACGGATACTTTGATATTTTTGACCGCCCGTATGTTGGGCCAGAATACTACATAGACACTGACAGCATACACAAATCTGATTGGATTAAATATTGGAATCCTAAGTGGCGAACTAAATTTGCAGAAGACATTAGCACGTTTAGTGATATTCCTGTTTTAAGTTGGCCAATTCACGGAAATACTTTCGTTATTTTTACACTACTTATTGGAGTTGCAGAAATTATTCTTCGCCGTTGGCGCACATTGTTATGGCATATTCCACTTGCCTTGCTGATTGGAGTTATGATTCTTGCTCCAGCTAATAATTTTGAGCGACACATGCTACCGTTAGCTTTTGTTTTCTGCTTTGTAGCACTTACTTTTTGGCGAGATACTTTTACTCAATCGCGCTATAATAGTAGAGAATGTTAGGATTAAAGGCACAAGATGGACGAGAAGAATACACCTCAGTTTGCGCAAGATAGCAGCGCTGCTTCTTCTGTTATGTCCGAAGAAAATTATGAAGATAAACTTGCAGGAAACAGCTTACTTAGTAACGATTTTCTTTCGATACTAGCAAGCGTACAGGCAGCAGAAAAGCACGCGGAGGATTCTAATATTGCCAATTCTCTTGAAAATCAACAGTTAAACAAAACGCAAGTAAACGCTGTATCAAATGATCAAGAAAGCTCTTCTACAGCAAAGCAATCTAAAGCAGAGCAAGAAAACGAAGAAAAGCACAAACACCACTTGTGGCATCGTCTTTCATCAAATCAAAGTCGTTCGAGTCATTCAAGTCAATCTTCTGAAAATACTAAAGGTAATAATTCACCGAGTTTTACTCCACTGCCCAGCGCGCAAAAATCAACTAGCTCGGAACCGCTTAGAATTTTCGACAATCGTGATGGCCAAGTTTTTGACGCGGCGATGCGCTTGCAATTACACTCGATTATTGCCACGTGTTTAATGAATGGTATTGCAGACGCTCGTATTGACGCTTTCATGCATTTACTTCAATGGTCAGATTCGCCAAAAGTTATTGTTATTGCAGGAACTTTCGGCACTGCAATTAAGCCAGATGACGGACCAAATCGCAAGCCAGCACCAGATATTCCACCTGATAACACTGACACTTTGCGCCGAAATATTTGGCCACAGCTTGGTAGTTGCAATGCGTATGATGCAATAGTTGAGCGCACACAAAGTAGTGCTTTGCAGCGCATTACGGGAGCTTGGCAAAAAACGCAAGCACTGATATCAGCATCTACGAAAAATTCTTCTACTTTTGCAGCGCCTTCTCATATTATTCTGCTTGCTGTGCGCGAAAATCCTAGCGATCAGGCTTTAGAGAAGCTGTGCAAAGTTTTTGAGAATTCTCATAAGACGATTTGTGTTAGCAGCATGGTTGAAGGCGTTGAGCAGATTTCTTCCGCTCTTACTGCTACTCTTGCCGCGATTGCTGTTGCTCCAGCAGTAAAGCATTTGCCGCAAATCATTCACACAGATGATTTGCTTCCAGAACGAGCGCTTATTGGCGATGCCACAGCTTTTGATACTCTTTACAACAAGGTGTATCAAAGTTTGGCTCCTTACAATCATGACGATCCAACTCTGGAAACTATTGACATGTTCTTGCGCTTTGGTGGAGCTCTTGACCAAACAGCACACGAACTTAATGTGCATCCAAATACTGTTCGTTACCGTTTACGTAAAGTTGCGCAAACTACAGGATGGGATGCTACGGATCCGCGCGCCGCTTATGTGCTGCAAACAGCTATAACAATTGGTAGAATTCGTGATTCGCACTAAGACGAAGTGCACGACAATAAAGACGCGCGGCCTAAACTACTCGCGCGCGTGATGGTTAGACCGGATTTTCTTGCGCAGGCGACCTAAACTACTCACGCACGTGCTGTTTTGGTCGCTTAGACAACGCATAAGTAGAAGTGTATTACATATCGAAAATGCAGCTCTTACTGCACATCTCCTACTACGCAGCGCTTACCACAAAAAATTATGAGTTGAATAGTAATCTTTCAAAGAATCTTTAGTAATTTTTTGAACGCATATTGCCGAACCATTAGTAGCATCATAAGCATTCTTCCATGGATCTTCACTATGCGTCATAGCACTCAAATCACTACCAGAATATCCAGCAAACTTTTCGCATACCTTTTCCACAAGAAGCTTTTGACCATCTGTTAAAGAATCATCCTGAAGTTTCTCAGTATTGGGAAGTACAAGCTCACCTTTACGAATCAAAAACTTACCGCGATGCAATGCGAATAATTCTGGGCAAACAGGACCATTTCTCCATGCCTGAAAATCCTCGTTAAATAACGGATGCCCAGTAGTAGCCAAAGAATACGCTTGCGAATAGTAAGCTAGCTTCTGCAGCTTCATAGTGGTAATAGTTCCAGTAATATCAAGGATGTACGCTGCCACATTAAAGATTGTTGTCATACGCACCTCCAGCAAAAATACCACTAACTAATTCAGATGTAATCAGAAAAAAATCGGGCGACGCATAAATGCATCGCCCGCAAAACTTTCGTTTTCAAATCGTATTTAATAAATTACTATGATGGCTGTACATTATGTACAATCTCTTTACAAAAAATATACATCTGCTGCAATGACGTAGACGACTTGTACAAATCCTTATTCCTAACCATCCTACCGTCAAACAATTCCTTGATTTCCTGTAAACAATGATTCTTTAAATCCTCACTCTTTATAACATCATCCACCGCAATAAGCAGCGAAATAAAATCTTGCACGCATTTATTTTTCAACCTGTCTTGAATAGTTCTCTTTTTCACACCTGCCAACAACTTAACAACTCGAGAAACTAAATAATTATTGTAAAACCCAGCTTTATTTGTTAAATCATGAATAACACAATTGCTATGAGCTGCAGCATTCCGTATATTTCTTATATTGTCCAGCAATGTACAATTAAATCCATCATATTCATACTTTGCACAGTAATACTT
>NZ_LWSR01000022.1:13686-18996 GCF_001660745.1 Gardnerella sp. 26-12 | reverse complement strand
AAGTAAATATATCTAATAAGTCATAAGCCTAGCAGTCTTGTCTGCTAGGCTTATTTTGTAAAAATATACGGAGAGAAATATATGAATTGTCCATATTGCAACAGTCAAAATGCTTATGGAGCTATAGTATGCTCATCTTGTGGAGCTAGTCTTGTGCCGCAGCAAGCTAATTCAAGTTATCAGCCAATGCAAAGTGCTCAATATCAGCAAAATCAAATGAACGATGTACAACAAACGCAGTTCATTCAGCAGAACACGCAAGCTTATCCTCAGCCTGTTTATAGCAGTCAAAATACTTATGAACAGCAGGATTATTCAAATCAACAGTACTATAATCAGCAGGATTATTCGCAAAATCAGCCTACAGAATATTATGCTCCTGATTCGTTTAATCCTAATTTCGTAGCAGGTAATGTTGTGAGAAGCACGCCTATGAAACACAGCACAAAAATTATGCTTATTGTAATTGGCATTGTTATTGTGGTTCTTGGTATAGGTTATACAGTTATTCAACAGAATGTGTATTCTCCACAAGCAACAATTCAACGTTATGTGAAGTCTTTGCAAGAAGGCAATTTTGATGAAGCTAACAATATGACAGATTGGTCTTCTTCTAAAGTTCCAGAAAATTATCGTGCCTTACTTACAAGCGCAATAGGCAGAGCTTCCAAGAATCATATGTCTTACATGAGTGTTGATAGTGGCCCATACAATTCATTTAAGCTTTCTTACAAAATTGGCAATAGTGATGCTTCGGCAGTAATAAGCCTTGTACCAGCTGGCAAACAGTGGCTATTCTTTGACTCTTATAAAGTTCAATATCCACCATTTGGTCACATTACCATAACTGTGCCAAATGAAGTTGATAAAATAAAAGTTAATGATTCTGAAATAAATTTGTCTACTCTCAAAAAATCGCCGAAATATGACGGTGAAAGCTACAGTTCAGAATACGGTTATTCAGTATATACATCAGCTACAGAATATAGACTTCCAGTGTATCCTGGTGCTTACCATATTGAATCTGCAAAAAGTTCGCAACTGTGGACCACAAATTCTGCTGACGCGTCAATTAGCGAAAAAGATAGTTCGGAATCTGCAGTGTTAGAACTAGAAGCTACAGAAACATTAAAGGATGAGCTTACTAAGGCTATTCAAAAGCATGTCGATAAATGTGTAGCGTCAACTGAAACTGATGTTCCAGAGAGTTGTAGATTTGCAAGCTTTAGTTATTATACCAGCTATAAATATGACAATATTAAGCGTAGTGTTAATAGCACTCCTATGTTGGATCAAGTTAACATGTCGTCAGGAACTTTTCAGAGCGATGAGGTTGGTGTAGACATTACTTATCGCTATAAGGACGATGATGATGATAGTGATTGGAGAGACTCGCACACTAGAAATAGTGGTTATGTTTATGGAAAGTTTAGTATTAAAGATAATAAGCTAGTAATAGATTTTAACCAAGACTAAACCTAACGAATGTGCAAAATTTAAAGGCGCATTAAATACGAATAAAAGTTTCCCTCTACAATTTGTTTTGCAGAGGGGAATTTTTTTATAGCGTAGATTTGCGCACTGGTAGATTTGCGCATTGTAAAGTATGACACTAAACGCATTTTTCAGTATGGATATGTTATACTGGTAGTCCGTATATTTAAAGGTTGATATACAAGCAATTTTCAATGAAGAAAGGTAGTCGATGACGTTTATCTCTCGTGCAATACGCTACATTCTGAGGAAACGAATAAAAACAGCAATAATTTTCATTATTGTATTTCTTATTTCGACATTGTTATTTTCTACTTCTGCAGTTTCAAATGCTGCAGGTAGAGAAGGAGAAAAAGTTGAAGCGCAAGCAGAGTCTAGTTTTGTGCTCGCAAATAACCCTCAAATAAACCCTGGAACTCCTAGAGGAGCTGGAACTGTAAAACCTAAAGATGTACAGGCAATTGCAAAGTTAAATGGAATTGCTTCCTACGTTGTTCGACAAAATGTAACAGCGGATTTAGTTAATGCTAAAGCGGCAAGAATTCCAGGCGTACAAGAGTATGACAATAAGCGTGAACAGCAGTTTGGGAATGCCGTTAATATTGAAGGAACGAATGACTCTACTGGTTTAAATACTTTTAAAACAAAAGCAATAACTATGTCTAAAGGCAAGCATCTTATTGCTAACAACGTTCATGCATCACTAATTCATGAAGATCTCGCTAAAGCTAACGGATTACATGTAGGAGATACTCTTACACTTCGCGCTAATCCTTACGATGCTGACAATATTCAACAATCAACAGCAACAGTAAAAACTCGTATTGTTGGAATTTATGCCGGTGCAAATAAGCGTCAAGTCGCAACTAGGGCGGAATTGACAGCTAATACCGTGTATACGGATTTGCAAACTACTCGCGAATTATATAAATATAAGCCTGGAAAAGAAATATATCAGGATGCAAGTTTTAGAATAAAGCGCGGCGAGGATGCGGATAATATTATGTCTCAAGCTGCGAAATTGCCTATTGATTTGCAAAACTATCAACTAACTCGTGACGATCAGTTCGTTTCTGGTTTGTTGAAAGCAGCAAAGGGAGTGCGCTCAATAATGACTGTTACAACAATTGCTGTTGTATCATTCGCTATTATTGCTTTGGCATTAGTGCTTTTGCTGTGGATGAATGAGCGACGTAATGAAATTGGTGTGTTTGTTGCAATTGGCACTGGCAAATTATCTATAGTTGGTCAATATCTTGCTGAGATTGTGCTTATTTCAATACCTTCGTTGATTGTGGGTTACCTTTTTGCAAAAGTTATAGCTCCGTTGATGGCTAATGTTGCTCTTGGCTCTGTGCAATCATCAGCCGCCCGTGAATTGAGTAATATGGGTCAAGCTGGTGGAAATCTTGAATCAACTTTGGCAACAAAAACTTTGGAAACACTTAGCGTACAAGTAGACGCTCAGTGTTTTGTCGGAGTTTCTACAATTGTTGGTGCAGTAATCGTTATTGCAGTTGTGTTGTCTTATTTGCCAATTATATGCAAATCTCCTCGTGAGCTCCTCGGATTGCAAAAGTAGAACTATGCTGTTTGGCGGCATAGTTTTCATAATTCGTCGTATGAAAGTTATTTGAAAAGTTAGTGAGTAACATTATGAATGGTGAAGTAATTTCTTTATGTGCTCGAGCGAAACTTGCAATATTGCGCAAACCTCGACGTAACGCAATAATTGTGCTGATTATGACTCTTGTTTTAAGTGCGCTAGTTTCACAAGCTGGTATCAGTGCTTCTGTTGAGGGTGCTAGGGATCGTATTCAATCCAGTATTGGCTTAGGTTTTACTGTACGAGCAAAAACTCGAGGTGAAACTCTTCCAGAGCAAAGTAATGCAAATTCTAATTCTGCTACTGCTACATCTAGTTCCTCAATTCCTCAAGATTTGGGCGCAAATGAAGGAATTGACTCTAGTCAAATTCGTAAATTTGCTGCGATTTCGAGCGTAAAAACTGTAGTGGAAGAGCGCGATGTTTTAGCTGTGCCTGTTGGAAAGCAACTTGTGCTTCCTGCGCAGGGTCCAAGACTAGACGATGATGTTTTGGCTCATGCTGCCGGAATTACTGGCACAACAGATTCTCGATTATCTCAAGGTTTTCAAGAAGGATTGTACCGTTTAGAACAGGGTGAGCATATTACTAATCGTTCTTCTGGTAGAGCAATAGTGCATCGTGATTTTGCTAAGAAGAATAATCTTAAGATTGGTTCTACTATAATTCTTAAGCAAGGGTTTAATGTAAAAGTTCGCGTTGTTGGCATTTTTGCCGGCAAATTGCAAACTAAAGGAGCGCTTCCTTCGGATACGTCAGAAAACCGCATATTTACTGACTTAAGTTCTGCGTTGTCTTTGGCGGGTTCTTCTAATCGAAGTGTTTTGCGTTGTGTTGTTGAGCGTTCTGATTTATTAGCTAGTGCAATACGGGAGGCTAAAAGTATTGCTGGCAAGTGGGCAGATGTAGAGCAGAATGCTTCGCAATTGTCTGATGTAATAAGCTCGGTTAACTCTGTGCAACAACTTGTGCGAATGATTTTTGTGGCACTAAGTTTTGTTGGTATTTTAGTGCTTGGACTTGTATTAGTGTTCTGGGTTAGAGGACGTATGCACGAGATTGGCGTACTTATGTCTATCGGATTATCTAGAGCAATAATAGTTAGTCAATTGCTTGTTGAAATAGCGATACTCAACATTGTGTCATTCGTCATTTCGTTAGGCTTCGGTGCTGCTTTTTCTGGCGTTATTGGTTCTGCGATTTTGCATAGTGCTGATTCGTCATTTATTGCGGATGGTATGCCAGTATTGCCATTGCTGCAAACTCTTGCTGCTTTTGTTATTGGTTTGCTTATTTCAATAGTCGCATTACTTGTTGCAGTGCTGCCAATATTAATAAAGAAGCCTCGGAAAATACTGAGTGCCATGAGTTAGCAGAAATGTAGTTGCGTATGCGAATTTTCTACTAAAAGCGCAATCGCATAAATGGAACAAATCGTATAAATCATATTTAAATTATGTAAAAATAAGGAGCTTATTATGTCGGCTTTATTGCAATTAAAAAATGTGAAGTACACTTACGGACCTGCAAATATTGCGGTACTAAATGACGTGAATGCAGATTTCGAAATTGGCAAAATGTACAGTATCATGGGAGCTTCTGGAGCAGGAAAGTCTACTATGCTCTCACTTTTAGCTGGATTAGATACTCCTTATAAAGGTGAAGTATTGTTCAATGGTGAGGATATTGCAAAAACAGGATATGTTGAGCATCGCAAAAAACATATTTCACTTGTTTTCCAGAATTTTAATCTTATTGACTATTTGACGCCATTAGAAAATTTGCGATTAGTAAATTCACATGCTGATGTTCAAGTGCTAATAGATCTTGGGTTAACTGAAGAAGAAGCAAATCGTAACGTCACTAAACTTTCTGGTGGTCAACAGCAGCGTGTTGCAATTGGACGAGCTTTAGTATCTTCTGCGCCGGTAATTTTAGCTGATGAGCCTACTGGAAGTCTTGACCCTGCAACAACTAAAGAAGTTATTGCAATATTAAAAAAAGCTGCTAGAGAGCATGGCAAATGTGTGATTGTTGTTACTCATGATTCGAAGGTCGCATCTCAAGCTGATGTAAAATACGTGCTAAAAAATAAACAGCTAACGCGACAATCTGCTTGAGCGCACGAACCGGCGAGTTTCGGACACTCGTGCAGTTGGCGCGCTGCGTTATGGTCTCTTAATCCTGTTATTCGGACACGCGTGCAGTCG
>NZ_LWSR01000022.1:0-13438 GCF_001660745.1 Gardnerella sp. 26-12 | reverse complement strand
GCGAGTTTCCGCTCCGAGTTGCCTTCGCGCGCTAAATCGCAGCGCTCAAGCAGGTCGTCGCGCCAAACAATAAGCCGACTCTGCGAAATCGTAGAGCCGACTTATTGGCTAGAAGAACTTAACTACAAATCAGATGTGGAAGTAAAGCTCATACTCGAGTGGAGTTGGAGCCAAGCGCGCCATATCCATTTCCTCATGCTTCAAATTCAGCCAAGTTTCAATCAAGTCGCTAGTAAATACGTCGCCTTGCATAAGGAAGTCGTGATCCTCTTCCAAAGCTTGCAAAGCCTCACCAAGTGAAGAAGGAACTTGCTTAATGCCGTCATGCTCCTCTGGAGGAAGCTCGTACAAATCTTTATCAACAGGGGCAGGAGGCTCAATATGGTTAACAACACCATCCAAACCTGCCATAAGCTGAGCGGAGAATGCTAAGAATGGGTTGCATGAAGGATCCGGTGCACGGAACTCAATTCGCTTAGCAGCAGGTTCCGTACCAGCAAGAGGAATACGAATAGCTGCAGAACGGTTACGAGCAGAGTAAACCAAGTTGACTGGAGCTTCGTATCCTGGAACCAAGCGATGGTAAGAGTTAAGCGAAGGATTCGTAAATGCAAGCACAGAAGAAGCGTGCTTAATCAAGCCGCCAATGTACCAACGTGCAATATCAGAAAGTTGAGCGTAGCCAGTTTCCGCATAGAACAATGGCTTGCCATCCTTCCAAAGCGACTGATGGCAGTGCATGCCGGTGCCGTTATCTCCAGCAATTGGCTTTGGCATAAATGTTGCAGCCTTACCAGCTAAAGCAGCAGTTTCATGAACCACATACTTGTACTTCATCAAATCATCGCCAGCATGAACAAGCGTATTGTAACGGTAGTTGATTTCCTGCTGACCTGCGCCGCCGACTTCGTGGTGAGAACGCTCAAGAATCAAGCCGACCTTTTGCAAATTGCAAACCATGTCATCGCGCAAATCCTGATTGTGATCTACTGGTGGCACAGGGAAGTAGCCGTGCTTTACGCGGTTCTTAAAACCAATATTGTTGCTGCCGTCATCCTCAGTGTCAATTCCGGAATTCCAAGGAGCTTCGTTAGAATCAACCTCATAGAAGGAGCGTTGCATGTCGTTAGCAAAACGCACCTTATCAAAGATGAAGAACTCAGCTTCAGGAGCAAAGCTTGCAGTGTCAGCAATGCCAGTTGACTTCAAATAGGACTCTGCTTTAATAGCGACCTGACGAGGATCCCTAGAATATGGCTCATCTGTTACAGGGTCAACAATAGAGAAAGCAACATTCAGAGTCTTATGCTTACGGAATGGGTCAATATAAGCAGTGTCAACATCTGGAATAAGCTTCATATCTGATTCGTTAATAGCCTGGAAGCCTTGCATTGAAGAACCATCGAACGCCATTCCATCAGTGAAAGCACTGTGCAAGAACTCGTCAGCAGGAACAGTAAAGTGCTGCTGAACGCCAATTAAATCAGTAAATCGTACGGATACGTATTCAATGCCTTCCTTTTCAATGAGGGCTGCGGCATCTTCTTTAGTTTGCAAAGTGGTCATGGCCACCATTCCTTTCTTAAAAAACCCAGTAATGAGTTTATGACTATGAATGCCATTTTGGATTTCAGCGACTCGAATATCTCGTTACGTTTGTGTTACATAATGTTACGTGTAGTTGCGTAGATGCGAATAATGTAATACTACATGCCGCTAATTCGCATTCATCAGTTCGCGCAGTTACAATAGTACCTATGAATTACCAAGAGCAAGAAATGCATGAATATAAGATGCATGAGCATATTAAGGAAAGTGAAAATAAGCTAGATTTAGCTTCACTTTTCCCAGCCAAAGGCGATGATAGAAGGCCGCCAGATTGGCTAGGTCGTGCACTTATTTACGTTGCAATTGTTACTTTTGTGTCCATCTTCCTATGGTTCGCTTGGAATAGCATTTCATTCATTGTTTTCGATGTTGTGATTTCTATTTTTATTGCGCTCGCAATGGAACCGCTTGTTGTTCGGTTAATTAAGCATGGTTGGAGGCGAGGAGTTGCTTCTGGCTTTACGCTAACGGGCTTGCTTGTTGTAATTAGCTTGCTACTTGCTTTGTTTGGTAATTTATTTGCTCAGCAGGTTGTTTCAATGGTTATGGGCTTGCCTGATTTATACAATCAATTTGCAAATTTTGTGCTTCACTATACCGGTTTTAAAATGCCTAATATTGAGCAGCTTGGCATGGAAATTTTGAAGCATGTGCAAACATCTTGGGTTGTTGATTTTGCTGGCCAAGCACTTAACACAACATGGGGATTGATGACTGTTCTGCTTGATTTGCTTACCATTATTATGGTTACGTATTACATTTCTGCAGCAGGTCCGGCTATGCGTCGTAGCATGTGCCGTTGGATGAATCCGCAAGCTCAGCGTCGTTTCCTATTTATTTGGTCAGTTGTTCAAGAGCAGATTTCGAGCTTCTTATTTTCGCGAATTATTTTGGCAGCGATTAACGCAGTGGGTACCGCAATTTTCCTTATTGTGATGAATATACCGTATTGGCTTCCGCTATCCTTATTCTGCGGAATTGTTTCGCAGTTTGTGCCTACAATTGGTGGCTATTTGGGTGGAGCTTTGCCTATCTTGGTTGCGTGGGGTTCCAATGGTTTTGGTGCGGCTGTTGCAACATTAATTTTTATTACGATTTATCAGCAAATTGAGAACATGGTTATTTCGCCGAAGATTTCCGAAAAGACTATGGATCTGAATCCTGCAGTAGCTTTTATTTCAGTTCTTGTAATGGGCGCTGTATTTGGTGCTCTTGGAGCATTTTTGGCTTTGCCTGTGACTGCAAGTTTGCAAGCAATTTTTAGAGTATGCACGAAGCAATATAGTTTAGTTTCTTCTCCGCTTATGAACGATCCTCACCCTGATCACACTTCTATTATTGTTCGTTGCGTTGAGGCGATTGGCCGTAAGTTCATGAATCCAATGAGTGAAAGTGTTCATCGTGTAATGAAAGGCACAAGCTCTCGCATTTCTCTGAACGAGGATATTTTATATTGGTATAAGCAAGCTTATGTGTCAGATTCTGACGATGCGAATAGTAGCAAAGTTTCCTCTAACGATTCTGATCAAACTGATGTATTGGCAACAATGCCAATTTCGCGCGAAATATTAGATGCCGTAAATAAAGATATTGCAAAGCGTAAAGTAGATTCTGAAAATAAGGATTCTCCTAAAGCAAAATTGCAAGTAGGCGAGTCTAAAATAGTAAACAATACAAAAAATACAAAAAATAGTAAAAGTAACGTAAAAAATAATCCACGGAGCGGATGGAAGCGATGATTCTTCTATCAATATTTGATGTACTAGTAATACTTATTGGCATAAGCGGTGTTGTGTATCAAGGTGTTTGTGCCGTTGCATCTTTATTCGCTAAGCCTATTGTTTTTCCTGAAGCGCCAATGGATAAGCATTATGCTGTGCTTATTTCTGCGCGCAATGAGGAAGCTGTTATAGGTAATCTTATTCATTGCATTCAAACTCAAACATATAGACAAGATTTTATTGATATTTGGCTTGTTGCAGATAATTGCACTGATTCTACTGCGCAAGTTGGTCGCAATTGCGGATGCAACGTAATTGAACGTTTTGATAAAGAGCATATTGGTAAAGGTTATGCGCTCAGCTATCTCCTCGATCATATTATGAAAATTGGTGCGGATAAAGTTTATGACGCGTACTTTGTTTTCGATGCAGACAATAAACTTGATCCGCATTATTTTGAGGAAATGAATAAAGGTTTCCACGCAGGATATCAAATTTTAACTAGCTACCGTAATTCCGTGAATCTTTCAGATAATTGGGTTTCTTCTGGCTCTGCACTTTGGTTTATTCGAGAATCGCGATTTACTAACAACTCTCGAATGCTATTCGGTTCGAGTTGCCATGCTGGTGGAACTGGATTCATGTTCTCGCGTGAGATTATGCACAGAAATAGCGGATGGAAATTCCATCTTCTTACTGAGGATCTTGAATTTACTATGGATGCTATTCTTCACGGAGACAAAGTTGGATATTGCGGTTCTGCAGTGTTGTATGATGAACAACCTGTGTCGTTTAGGCAGAGCTGGAGGCAGCGTCTTCGTTGGAGCAAGGGATTCTTGCAGGTATTTCGTTACTATGGAGCAGCTCTTATTCGACATGGTATTCGCGAAAGAGATTTTTCGTCGGTTGATTTTACGCTTATGCTTTTCCCATTTATGGTTTTGGCTGTTGCAAGAATAATACTTGGGTTTATTTTTGCTGCATTTGGATTTGTAACATGGATGAGTCAAATCTATTCAATGATTAACTTCATTACAACTACTGTTACAAGTGTTTTAGGTATGATGATATTTGTGTCGCTCACTATTTTAGTTGAACACGATAAGCTTGGTGCAACGAATAAGGAACTATTTGCGTACGCTCTTAGCTTCCCGATTTTTATGCTTTCGTACGTGCCTATTGCGTTCCAAGCTATTTTCTCAAAGAGCGAGTGGAAGCCGATTCAGCATACCGGTCGTTAAGCTCTCGTTTAATATGGTGCATTGCTCCAAGTATGGGTAACTTGTTTCGCGTTTGGAGTGTTGTCTGTGTCATTTTGCTCCAAATGTGGGGTAGGTTTCTCGTGTTTGGAGGGTTTTGGTGGGTTTTTGCTCCGAATGTGGGATGGTTGTCTCGCGTTTGGGGTGGTGTGTGCGGCTGCTGCTGGCATTGCGATTGCGCAAAAATTGCGGGTATGAGATAATAGAAGCCTTGATATAAGCGTGTGATTGCGCAATTAATGTAGTGCAATGCGTGCGTTTATCTGTATACTGCGAGGTTTCTATGGTAGATTCTATTCCGTCTGAATATCCGTCCGAGTATCCGTCCGGAAATACTTTTGCTAGCAGCGTTCCAGTTTTTGGCGCAAACACTTACGACGCTACTAACGAAGATGTTCCAGCGGTTTCTATTAGCGGATTTGTTAAGACTTTTGGCAAGAAAGTTGCTGTAGATAATCTTTCGTTGAGCATTCCAGCAGGCTCTTTCTATGGATTAGTCGGCCCGAACGGTGCTGGCAAAACCACTACGATTAAAATGCTTACGGGCTTGCTTATGCCAGATGCTGGCTCAGCTTCGATTTTTGGCAACGACGTTTGGAGTGACGTAAATAGTGCTAAGCGCGCAATCGGTTTAATGCCTCAGGCCGACGAGATTTTTAAGACGATTACTGGCCTTCAGCTTTTAACTTACGCTGGCATGCTTCGCGAGATGAGCCGCGCTGAGGCTGTTCGTCGCGCGACCGACTTGCTTTCTGCATTTGACTTAACAGAAGCCGCAAACACTATGGTTTCGGACTATTCAACTGGTATGACGAAGAAAATTTGCCTTGCAACAGCTATGATTCACAGCCCTCGCGTACTTGTGTTGGACGAGCCTTTTGAGGCAGTGGATCCTGTTTCTAGCGCGAATTTGAAGGATATTCTTGCCGAGTACGTTTCTACTGGCGGAACGGTGATTATTTCTTCGCACGTTATGGAATTGGTTGAAAAAATGTGCTCGCATGTGGCGATTATTAACGAAGGTCATGTTGCGGCTGCTGGCACTCTTGAAGAGGTGGCTCAGGGCAAAGATCTTGAAGATCGCTTTATGGAGCTTGTTGGCGGACGTCACGCTGCTGCACGCATTGACTGGCTTAATGGCGGCAAGTCTGATAACGCTCCTGCACCTTCCACCAATCTCAACGCTTAAAAAGGAGAACCGTAATGTCTATGATTTTTACAATGGTTCGCCTTCGCTGGGCGCTTACTTTTTCTGTTATGCGAAAGTCAATTTGGCAAAAAATTGGCTTTGCTATAGCAATTGTTTTTGGACTTGCGCTTATATGCGCTCTTGGTTTTGCTGGCTGGGAAACTGGCAAGTACATTAATCCAGGAATGCTTGCAGATACTAAAAATTGGCAGGAATTCCAACTTGCTCCAATAATGGTTGCGACGATTGTGTCAATTTTTACGCTGTTTATAAACGTGTTTATGTTTGGCAGCGACACAACACTAAAATCGCGTAGCTTTGCGCTTTACGGCATTCCTTACGTAAAACAGCAAGCAGGTATGCTTCTTGGCTCTCTTTTTGGAGCGCTTTCAATAAGCTCCACAATCGCACTTGCTTTGTGGTCTTTAGCGTACAGAAACTTTGGAATTGTGCCGGTTTTAGTCAGCGTAATAGCGGCTCCGCTTTACATTGCAACAATTGTGTCTTTAAGCAAAATGCTTATTGAACTTTTGGATACTATTTTAATAAACAAGCATTCAAGAAATATTTTTTACTTTGCCATTTTTATAGCGTACATGATTTTTGTTGCGTCAATGAACAGGCATGATAGCTCACCAAATGAAATTGCGCTAGTCACAAGTTTCTGTGCTGCGTCCGCTTTTACGCCATTAAGTGCAGCTATGGCTTTGCCGCTCGATGCTATTAATGGCAATTGGCTTGCTCTTGCTATTCGCTTCTTTATTTGCGTTGTAACCATTGCTGTTTGCTTTGCAATCTCTGTATTTTGCGCAAAATTAGAGCCTAAGCTACTTCGCGGTGAGCAAAAAACAGTTGTTAAAACTAAGGGAATCGGCTTGTTTGCAGCAGTTCCAGACAACACAGTTGGTGCGATTATTGCGCGAATTATTAGCGTTATGAGAAGAGATATGCGTCAGCTATTTTTGCTTATTGCGCCGCTTTTTATGCTGGTAGTTGCAGGAGGAAGTAGTTTTAAGGCTAAAGGATTTGATTCTCTAACAGATAACTTAGGTGTTTCTGGATGGATGATGTATGCTGCTTTGCTTATGGGCATGGTTGTTGGAAACAATATTGCTTACGATGGCACAGCTTTTACTATGCATGCGATTATTGGAGTAAAAGGTTTGCACGATCGCTTAGCGAACGCAATAGTTTGGTCAGTGATTTGCGCTGTTTATTTTGCGATTATTGGAGTAGGGGTTTACGTTTTCCTTTTCTTTGTAGCAAATGTTAAGCAAAATGTGAATGCAGTTATGTTCCAAACTCTTTGTCCAATTGGAATAGCTTTTGCTTCCATAGGCATTGGCTTAATTTCTTCGTGCATTGCAATGTACCCTGTGGCATCAATCGAAAAGCCATTTTCTAGGCCGCAAGGAAGTGCTGGCGGGCGAAGTTTTGCAGCTATAGGCTTTATGCTTCTTTCTGTAGTTTGCATGATTCCTTCGGTTGCGGCTGCGATTGCGTTTATGATTCTTGCGCCGCAACTGCTGTGGATTGCAAGCATTTTGTTTGTAGTAAACGGCTTGATTGTGCTGGTTGTTGGCGTGATTCTTGGTGGCAAAGTAATGGATAAGCGCATGATTCGCATTGTAGAAAACTTGCGCAGATTCGCGTCTATTACTGCGTAACTTACGCACGCTTTGTTGCAAGCGCAATGTATAGTTAAGCGCGGTATTTGCAATCGATTTAAAGGTGTGCTCGCATGGAAAGTAATAAAGGCTTAAACGATGCCTTAAATATTCCTAATGCGAGCACGCCAGCGCAAAGCGGCGAACCCAACAAAAGTATCGAGCCTAAACCAAGTAGTGAAAAAAAACTAAGTAGTGAATCTAAATCAAGCAGTGAGATTAAACCAAGTAGCGCACAGAAGAAAAGTAAATACGCTGCTATGGTTTTAAGAAGCCAATATCCTTCTCGTTGGCGATTGCTTATTGCATTTATAGCAGTTATAGTTAGTGCAGCAATTATTTTTACTTATTTTTTGCTTGACGTATACGATATTCTTCCTGGTCCTTTGACGTTGCGAAAACAACATTATGCTGTAACTGTTTCTTCTCCTAAATCACTTTTGCGAGTTAAATCACTAGCTAAAGGCGTGACTTATGGTAAAGAAATAAATCATTCGCAAGCTCAAAAACTTATTAACGAGTTGGTTTCCGATGCTTCTATGAGCAGCAGCACTTCAGCAGTAATTATGGATGCTAATGGGCGAGTAGTTGCTTCACATGAGCCAAATGCTTTAAGAGAGCCAGCGTCAACGCTTAAAACTTTAACTGCTAGCGTAGCTTCTCGCACTCTTGACATGGGTTCAACTCTTGATACTCAAGTATTTTTGTTGCCTAAAACAGGCGGTATACCAGAACGAGCTTCTAGTACGAATGCTAGAAAGCTTGTGCTTCGCGGCAATGGTGACATGCTTCTTGGTGTTGGAGAAAACGATTGGCACCATGTTAATGGCAGAGCAGGTTTAACGACATTAGCGAGAAGAACAGCCAACGCGTTGAAGCTTGAAAATATTCACACAGTTTCTTTAGCTGTTGATGACTCATTGTTTGGCGCAAAACGTGCTCCTGATTTGATTTATGAAACAGATGTTGAACGTCGCTTTTATGCTCAAACGTCATCTTTGGCTATAGATGATGCTCGTCAGCGTGACCTTTCAGTGCAAGGTGTTGACGCTGACGCTATGACAGATTTTCCGCTTTCTGATCCTCATCCTGCTTTAAGTGTCGGTCATGTTTTTGCTAAATTATTAAGCAAACAAGGAATAGTTATAAGTAATTATTCTAATAAAACCGCTTCTGATGAAAAAAAATCCGGTTCAGGCTCGTCTGCAGATGATCCTTCTGAAAACAATAAAGATTCTGAAAATGAAAATAAATCTGCACAGTCTGAAAATCTTGTCATACCAGTAAGCGAAACTCAATCGTTAATATCATCTAATTCGCGTTTAATTGCACAAGTTTCTTCTGCACCATTAAACGAAATAATGGCATATACGCTTCGTATTTCAGACAACACATTGGCGGAAGAGTTTGGTCGTTTGACTGCGCTTGCAACTCACAAATCCAACTCTCCGGAGGGTGCAGTTCAGGCAGTAAAAGAGGGATTGCGCAAGCTCAATATCGATATACGTGGTTTGCACATGTCTGATTGCTCAGGCTTGTCTCCAAAATCAAGGTTGCGCGCAACAACGCTAGCTCAAGTACAAGTGCTTAATATTAAAGCCGATTCTGGAGGTGCTGCAGCTGCTGAAGGATTGTCTCTTCCTGGTTTAGTTGGAACAGCAAGAAAGCGTTTAGCGGATGAATCTTCTGCCGGCATGCTTCGCGTAAAGACTGGTTCTTTAAGTGAAGTTACGTCTATGGTTGGTAATGTATCTAGGAAAAATGGTGGAGTGCTAACTTTCGCTGTTGTTGCGAACCAGCCAGCTGATATTTGGGGAGCGTTCGTAGCGATTAATAAGTTTATGGCAGAATTGCCAAAACTATGATTTATGAGTTGCAATTTAGCGTTATTGGCGCGCTACACTAGAAGCTATGGTGTATTCTTCTCGCATACGCGCAGGAATTGGCGCAATCAAGCATTGTTTTGACGAACTTTCATTATGCGCACAAGACGCGCGTTTTTCCGAACATGGCAATCACGCGACAGATGTTGATGCTCCTTTGGTTCTTATTGCGTGCTCTGGAGGTAGAGATTCTCTTGCACTTACAGCATTGAGCGTGATTGTGTGCGCAAGTAGGGGTATTCGTTGCGGTGTCGTAATAGTAGATCACCATTTGCAGCCGCACTCAACTGAAATTGCTAATATTGCGGCTAAGCATTGTTTGCAATCTGGAATAGATGAAAAGTACGTGTATATTCAATCTGTGAACGTTGAAGATTCGGGAGAAGGCGAAGAGTCTGCTGCTAGAAATGCTAGGTATCAAGCAATTATTGAGGTTGCTAAAAAGCAGCAAGCTGCAGCCGTGCTTCTAGCTCATACTGCAAATGATCAAGCAGAAACTGTAATGATGGGGCTAAAAGATTCTGCAGGTTTAGAAGCAGTTGCTGGCATGAAAGCAGTGACATTGCGTCAAAACGTGCTTTTTGCAAGGCCTCTTATTAAGCTTAGTAGAGAAGATACTACTGGTATTTGCGAGGATTTAGGCATTTCATGGTGGGATGATCCTACAAATGGTGACGATATTTCGAAAAATGAGGAACTTTCAGAAAATTATCCATTGAGATCTCGAGTTAGACACACGTTAATGCCTTATATTTCGCGATTTTTTAATGCAAATATGGTTACTTTGCTTTCTCGTGGAGCTGAAATAGCTAGAGACGATCTTGACTATATTAATTCTCAAGTTGACGAAGCTAGTTCACAAGTGATGGAATTTGATAAAAATGCGAAAACTGTTAGGTTAAAAGCTGAGAAGTTAGCGCAATATCATCCATCAATTCGTAAACGAATTATAGTGCGTGCGTTAAGCGAGCTTGGTCTGCGTTTCTCGTCAAGTCACATATCGGCAGTGGACGAACTATGTACAAAATGGCATGGTCAGAAGCCTTTTTCGCTGCCAAATTATTACGAAGCGACTCGGCTCTCGCGCAATATCGTCATTCGCTTATGCAAAGATAGTGAACATGCAAATTGCAGATATACGAGATGACATCGACTATGAATTAATTAGCCACGAAGACCTTATGAAGCGTATTCGTGAAGTCGCTAAACAAGTAAGTGAAGATTACAAAAACAGTAATGTTTTGCTTGTTGCAGTTCTCAAAGGTGCTGTAAATACTCTTGCTGTATTTTCGCAAGAATTAAGCATTAACGCATCAATGGACTTTATGAGCTTGTCTAGTTACGGCAGTGGCACTCAAACTAGCGGACAAATCACTGTTCGCGAAGATTTAAGTACTGATGTGCGTGGTCGAGATGTGCTTATTGTAGAAGACATTGTTGATTCCGGTCGCACGCTAGCTTGGCTTGTAGATGAGCTAAAAGGTCGTGGTGCTGCAAGTGTAAAAGTTTTTGCATTGCTCAGTAAGCCTGCACGTCGCGAAGTAGACGTACAAATCGACTACTCGGGCTTTGAAATTCCTGATGCATTTGTCGTTGGTTTCGGAATGGACTACGACGAACGCTACCGCAATCTCAATAGTATTGCGGTATTAAAGCCATCAGTGTATGGTGCTTGATTTTATAGATTCTATTCAGAATTTTTATATAAATTGAGGAGTTTGAAAGGAGCCTTATTACATGGGCGCTTCTCCTATGACACCGCAAGGCCCAATGGGCGGTCCTGGGCGTGGAAATAACGGGAATAATCCGTTTTTAAATCCACGCAACCCTAGGAATCAGCGAAACAACGGTCAACAGGGCAAGAATAATAAAAATAACGAGAACAACCATAACAATCGTCGTTCCTTCTGGCAGTCGCCATGGACGTGGATTGTGCTTCTTGTGTTGCTTTCAGTTGTCGGATTCCAAATGTTTGTTCATAACGGATCGCAAACTATCGATACTCAGGATGGTATTGAGTTAGTGCGATCTCATAAAGCAAGTTATGTGGAAATTATTGACAATAAACAGTTAGTTAAGCTTACGCTTGATAGTCCGTTTAAGAAGTTCGATAAACGAAGTAAGCAAAAGCGTGACTTTGGCAAGGATGTGCAATTCTACTACGCGTATGCACAAGGTAGGTCAATTGTACAAGAAGTCGAAAAGGCGAAGCCTTCTAACGGCTGGACTGCTAGCTTACAGTCATCTAGCATTATTTCGTATTTGATTACTTCGCTTGCTCCGATATTGTTCTTCCTTGGCATGATTTGGTTCATGTTTAGCAGAATAGGCGGTGCCGGTGGAAGTATGCTTGGCATGGGTGGCGGACGTGGCCGTGGCAAGCTGCTTGAAGGTCAGACTCCTAAAACTAAGTTTGCTGACGTTGCTGGCGAACAAGCTGCTGTTGAAGAAGTTGAAGAGATTAAAGACTTCTTGAAGGATCCTTCGCGCTACAAGGCTTTGGGTGCTCGCATTCCGCGCGGTGTGCTGCTTTATGGTCCTCCAGGAACTGGTAAGACTTTGTTGGCTCGTGCTATTGCAGGCGAAGCTGGTGTGCCGTTCTATGCAATGGCTGGCTCTGACTTCGTGGAAATGTTCGTAGGCTTGGGCGCGTCTCGTGTTCGTGAACTTTTTGACGAAGCTAAGAAGAATGCTCCTGCCATCATCTTTATCGATGAGATTGATGCTGTTGGTCGTCGCCGCGGAAGTGGCATGACTGGCGGTCATGATGAGCGCGAGCAGACACTTAATCAGCTGCTTGTTGAGATGGACGGCTTCGACAACGACACTAATTTGATTATTATTGCCGCAACAAACCGTCCAGATGTGCTTGATTCCGCACTTCTTCGTCCTGGTCGTTTTGACCGTCAGGTGGCTGTTGAGGCTCCTGATTTGGAAGGTCGCGAGGCAATTTTGAAGGTTCACGCTAAGGGTAAGCCTTTTGTGCCGGATGTTGATCTTCATATGGTTGCTGTGCGCACTCCTGGTTTTACTGGTGCAGACTTAGCTAACGTGCTTAACGAAGCTGCGTTGCTTTGCGCTCGCTCTGGTGCTCAATATATCGATAATCGCGCTATTGATGAGGCAATTGATCGTGTTCAAGCAGGACCTCGACGTAAGTCTAAGGGTATGGCTTTGGATGAATTGCGTAACACTGCTTACCATGAGGGTGGTCATGCGCTTGTTGCTGCTGCGTTGCACCACACGGATCCTGTTACTAAAGTAACGATTTTGCCGCGAGGTCACGCACTTGGCTACACTGCTGTGATGCCAACAAGCGACCGTTACTCGCAGTCTCGCAACGAATTGCTGGATCAAATGGCATATGCTATGGGCGGACGCACAGCAGAGGAAGTTGTGTTCCATGATCCAACAACTGGTGCTTCTAACGACATTGAGAAAGCTACTGCTATTGCTCGTAAGATGGTTGTTGAATATGGTTTCTCAGCGAAGCTTGGAGCTGTTAAGTGGATGGATACTGACGAAGATTCTTCCGGTTCACTCGATTCTTTGCAACCTCGTAAGTTCTCGAATCGTACTGCTGAAGTAATCGATGAAGAAGTTCATAAGCTTATCGAAACTGCTCATACTGAAGCGTGGGAGATTATTAACAATAATCGTGACGTATTAGATGAGCTGGTTCGTCAGTTGCTCGCTAAGGAAACTCTTAACGAGAAGGAACTTAAGGAAATCTTCAGTAAGATTCGTAAGGCTCCTGAGCGTACTCTTTGGCTTTCGGACGATAGAAGACCAGATTCTGATCTTCCTCCTGTTGAAATTCCAGAAAGTTTAAAGCGCAACGTTGAAGGTAAGAATGAGCAGAGTGAAGCTTCTGAACTTTCTGAATCTTCCAATAACGCAACTTCACAAAACCAGCAGTCTGATCAGATGTCTGTTGATACGTCTATTCAGACTACTGCACCTGCTCCTCGAACTGTTATTGGAACTGTTAAGCCACCAGTTAATCCGTCTACTAATCAAAATGACGGCACTCAATTTGGTGCTTAATAGTGTAAATACAGTGCTAAAAAGCAGATAAAATACAATCATTAATAAACGCTGATAACAATAT
>NZ_LWSR01000021.1:0-19138 GCF_001660745.1 Gardnerella sp. 26-12 | reverse complement strand
CTTTTAATTAGTTATAAAACTAATTTACTTAACAGCGTTAAGCCACTGCTCTTTAGTAGCCTTTTCAGCTTCCAACTTAGCTTTACGCTTATTATCGGTTTCCTTAGCAATAGCAGCGTTAAGCTCTTCGAGTTGCGCTTCCAACTGTAAAGCAAAACTGGATTTACGAGCATTAGCTTCAGGATCAGCCTCACGCCAAGCAGCGTCTTCAACAGCCTTAATCTTTTTATCAACGTCGTTCAAGCGAGACTCAATACGACGCATATCTTCACGAGGAACGAAACCAATAGCATCCCATTCTTCCTGAATCTGAGACAAAGCCTTACGAGCCTTCTTAGCAGCTTCTTCATTTTCTACTGGCAACAAAGCCTCTGCTTTTACGAGCAAAGCTTCCTTCTTAGCAAGATTTTCGTGTTCTCCAGCATTAACCTTTTCACGGTCATTTTGACGAGCATGATAGAAAGCATCAGCAGCTTCGCGGAACTTAGCCCACAAAGCATCATCGTGCTGACGACCAGCATTGCCAGCTTTCTTCCAACGATCCATCAAAGCATTGAACTTCATAGAAGTTTCACGCCAATCTTTTGAATCTTTTAAGCTTTCAGCTTCTGCAATAATAGCTTCCTTAAGCTGCTTAGCAGTATTACGCACATGCTCACGTTCTTTAACCCAAGAATTGCGAGCCTGAGAGAACGCAGAACGAGCCTTTGAAAAACGCTGCCACAAAGCATCGGCATCAGACTTATTTAAGTGAATAGTAGTACGCTGATGCTCCTGCCATTCGTCAAATAAAGCACGTAACTTATCGTTTAATTCACGCCAGTTTGTAGATTCATTCATTTGTGCTACTAACGATTCTGCACGTTCTACAATATTTGTACGTTCTTTCAAAGCTTTTTCTAGAGCTTCTTTTCGAGCTTTAGAGATTGCTTCCTTCTTTTCATTACCTTTTGCAGCCAATTCGGCGTGTCGCGCACGTAAAGCAGCAATATCGCCTACGGCAGCAGGATTTTCCAATTCAGCTTTCAAAGTATTAAGCGTTTCGTCAATTTCTTTTGCTTTTACATTGGAAGCTTCCAAGCGCTTAGCGAAAAGATCAAGCTTAATCTTCAAATCAAGATAACGATGAATATAGAAAGTCAACGCTTCTTCAGGAGTGCCAGTGGAGTATTGACCAACCTCACGCTCAGCACCGTTTTCAGTAACGTAAACAGTGCCATTTTCATCAACACGGCCAAAGGTTTTTGCGGCTTTAATATCCTCTTCACTATAAGAAATGGTTGGTGCTTGAGCAACAACACGAGTCTTATGCGCGAAGCTTGCTGGAGATGGAGCAACTGGCTTTGGCGCGGTAGTAGTTTTAGTAGTTTCTTCAGGTTTAGTCTGTTCGGTCACGGGACGACTCCTTACAGCAGATGCACGGTAACATTGTTACGAATAAGTATGACGGTAAGCCATGATTTTTCCGCAACACCACCTATTATAGTGGACATGGTACAAGGCTCATCAATATCGGGTTTCCCTGAATGGCTTCCTAGTGAACGCGCTGTTGAACAGCAAGTAATTGACACACTAAGAGAAGTGTTTGAACTCAACGGTTTTATTGGAATTGAAACACGTGCAGTAGAACAGGGTTCAAGCTTATTAAAAAAAGGCGAAACCAGTAAAGAAATTTATTTATTGTCGCGTTTACAAGAAGTTGGTCACGAATCCGACACTCCTGTAGAAGAACGCATTGGTTTACATTTCGATTTAACAGTTCCGCTCAGCCGTTACGTCGTTGAGCATACTGGTGATTTGACGTTCCCATTTAAGCGCTGGCAAATGCAAAAAGTTTGGCGAGGGGAGCGTCCACAAGAAGGTCGTTTCCGTGAGTTTGTTCAAGCAGATATCGATGTAGTAGGAAATGGCGAATTACCTTCACACTACGAAGTTGAACTTCCACTTGTTATGGTTGAAGCTCTTGAACGTTTACGTAAGTTTGGTCTTCCTAAGGCAACTGTTCATGCTAACAATCGAAAGCTTTCTGAAGGTTTTTATCGCGGTATTGGATTAAGCGATATTGAGGGAGTTCTTCGAGAAATCGATAAGCTAGACAAAATTGGTGCTGAAGAAGTATCTAAGCTTTTGGTAAAAGAATGCGGCGCTACGGCTTCTCAAGCTGATGCATGCTTAGAATTAGCTGAACTTACTGCCGAAACAGGAGATGAGTTGAAGTCTCGTTTCGACGAATTATGCGATAAGCATAATATTTCTCGAAGTGATGATAACGAGTCTTACGTTTTAGCTTCTCAAGGTGTTGAAACTCTTGCGATGATTGTAGACGAAGCAGCACGTATCCGCCCAGGCGCTGTTGTTGCTGATTTGAAGATTGCTCGTGGACTTGACTACTATACTGGTTCTGTTTACGAAACTTTCCTTGACAACGCAGAATCTCTTGGTTCAATTTGCTCTGGCGGTCGTTACGATAATTTAGTTTCACAAGGCAAGAAGAAGTATCCAGGCGTAGGACTTTCAATCGGCATGTCTCGACTGCTTTCTTATATGCTTCACACTGCAGGTGCTACTGTTTCTCGAGTTTCTCCTGCTGCAGTACTTGTTGCAGTGTGGAATGAAGAAGATCGTCCTGCATGCAATGCTATTGCTAAAACTTTACGAGATCGAGGCATTGCAGCAGATGTTGCTCCTAGCGCAGCAAAGCTTGGTAAGCAAATAAAATATGCTGACAAGCTCGGCATTCCTTATGTGTGGTTCCCTGCTGATAGCACTGAATCAGAGTCATCTCACGATGAAGTAAAAAATATTATTACTGGCGAACAGGAAACCGCGGATGCCACGTCTTGGCAACCGGATACTGTTTATGCCCGGCAGACAGTTTCTTGCGCTAAATAATGTCTTGCAAATTTGCTTGAATATTGTGCGCAAAATCATGTCAATAGAAACAAATGAATATATCAATTAGATTGTAGAGGAAGTGGACTTATGAGCCAGACGGCGTATCGCACACATCATGCCGTTGAAGTGACTGAAGAATTAGTCGGGCAAAAAGTAACCATCGCTGGTTGGGTTGATCGTCGCCGCGATCATGGTGGAGTTGCCTTTGTTGATGTCCGTGATAACACAGGCTTAGTGCAAGTTGTTATTTACGATGAAGAAACTGCACGACCATTGCGTAGTGAATTCGTTGTGCAAGTGACCGGCGAAGTTCGCTTGCGTCCAGATGGCAACGAAAACAATCATTTAGCAACCGGTAAAATTGAGATTGTTGCAGAAACTGTTACTATTCTCGCAAAGTCAGACGCTTTGCCATTCCAGGTTTCAACAGCTTTGGAAAACGAGTCCGAGAACAAGCTTCCAAGCGAAGATGTTCGTTTGAAGTATCGTTACCTTGATTTGCGTCGCCCATCTATGCAGCGCAATTTGAAGCTTCGCTCTGATATGGCTAAGGCTGCCCGCCATGCTTTGGAAGACATGAACTTTACTGAAGTTGAAACACCAACTTTCATTAAGTCAACTCCTGAAGGTGCTCGCGACTTCGTTGTTCCAGCACGATTGGTTCCAGGCTCTTGGTACGCACTTCCACAGTCTCCTCAGCTTCTAAAGCAGTTGCTCATGGTTTCTGGCGTCGAGCGCTACTATCAGCTTGCTCGTTGCTATCGCGACGAAGACTTCCGTGCAGATCGTCAGCCTGAGTTCACTCAGCTTGATATGGAAATGAGCTTTGCAAGCCAGGAAGATGTTATGGCTATGGCAGAGCGCGTTATTGCTGCTATTTGGAAGGAAGCTGGTCACGAGATTACTCTTCCTTTGCCTCGTATTACTTGGCAGGAAGCAATGGATAAGTATGGTTCCGATAAGCCTGATTTGCGTTTTGGAAACCCACTTATTGAGTTGACTGACTACTTTAAGAACACTCCATTCCGCGTGTTCCAAGCTTCATACGTTGGCGCTGTGCTCTTTAAGGGCGGTGCTGCAACTCCTCGTCGCCAATTTGACGCTTGGCAGGATTGGGCTAAGCAGCGTGGAGCTAAGGGATTGGCTTACGTTGTGTTTGGTGAAGATGGCGAGTTAAAGGGTCCTGTTGCTAAGAATCTTAGTGAAGAAGAGCGCGCAGGTCTTAAGGAAGCTGTTGGAGCAGAAGATGGCGATGCAGTGTTCTTCGCAGCAGGTTCTCGCGAGTCTTCGCAGCTTTTGCTCGGCGCAGTGCGCGTTGAACTTGCTAGCCGCGCAGGATTGCTTCACCCAGATGAGTTTGCTTTCACTTGGGTTGTTGACTTCCCACTATTTAAGCGCACTGATGATCCAGATGATGACGACGTTGCCGTTGGCCACTCAAAGTGGACTTCTATGCACCATCCGTTTACAATGCCATCTGCTGATTGGATTGATAAGTTTGATAAAGATCCAGAGCACGCTATGAGCGATTCTTACGATATCGTGTGCAACGGTAATGAAATGGGCGGCGGATCCGTTCGTATCCACCGCGACGATATTCAAGATCGTGTGCTTAATGTTCTTGGAATCGATAAGGCTGAAGCTGACGAAAAGTTCGGCTTCTTGCTTGAAGCTTTCAAGTATGGTGCTCCACCTCACGCCGGTATTGCTTTGGGTTGGGATCGTACTGCTGCAATTTTGGCAGGCGCAAGCTCAATCCGCGACGTAATTGCATTCCCTAAGGCTGGCGGCGGTCGAGATCCTCTAACCGGCGCTCCTGCTCCAATTTCTGACGAGCAGCGTGCTGAAACTGGTGTTGATTACGATCCAGAAGAAGACGAGTAAATAAAAATACTTGTAAAAAATGTTATTGATAAGCCGTTGATTGTTGATTTTATAATCACAATCAACGGCTTTTTTGTAACGTAAGAGTTACAAAACGTAACGATAGTGATAAATAGCCGTAACACAGATTAGCTAAACTTCTTGTTATGGATAAGCAAGTATCAATGTCAAATCCAAACGCCGAGGATATGACTAATCGCACTATTTCAGTGCAAAAAGCGGCAAATCCCCTCGTAGAACTAAGTCATGTCAAAAGCATTATGGAAAACTTCATGTGCTTAAAGACATCAATCTGACCGTTAACAAAGGCGAAGTACTAGTTATTATCGGTCCATCTGGTTCTGGTAAATCGACAATGTGTCGCACAATTAACCGTCTCGAAACTATTGATTCAGGTGACATACGTATTGACGGTGAGCCACTTCCTCAAGAAGGAAAAGAACTTGCAGCTTTGCGAGCAGAAGTTGGTATGGTATTCCAGTCCTTTAATCTTTTCGCTAACAAGACTATTTTGGAAAATGTTACTCTTGCCCCAATGAAAGTGCGCCATATGGATCAGCAAAGTGCTGAATCTCTTGCTATGGAATTGCTCACTCGAGTCGGAGTTGATAATCAAGCAAACAAAATGCCTTCACAACTTTCCGGCGGCCAGCAGCAGCGTGTTGCAATTGCTCGAGCTCTTGCTATGCAGCCAAAAGTTATGCTTTTTGACGAGCCTACATCTGCACTAGATCCGGAAATGGTCAATGAAGTTCTTGATGTCATGGTTGAGCTTGCAAAAGAAGGCATGACTATGATTTGTGTTACCCACGAAATGGGATTTGCACGCAAGGCAGCTGACAGAATTGTATTTATGGCAGATGGTCAAATTCTTGAACAAGGCACTCCTGAAGAATTCTTTGAACATCCAAAAACTGATCGTGCAAAAGATTTCCTTTCCAAGATTCTTACGCATTAATCTGCTTTTTTGTTTTATCTTTCAGTAAAAATTCTGAAACTTTAAAACAGTTCTTACGAAGGGAAAAGATATGAAAATATTACAAAATCGCATTTTTCGTGCGATACTAGCGATGCTTTGTACCGTATGCTGCGTTATGCCGCTTACAGCTTGCGATCGTAGCGATGGTAAAAAAGTCATACGCATTGGTATTAAATTCGATCAGCCTGGTATGGGTTTCAAAAAATCAGGAACTTACGTTGGATTTGACGTTGATGTTGCTAAGTACGTTGCCAAAAAGCTCGGCTATTCAGAAGATCAAATCGTATGGAAAGAATCACCATCTAAACAGCGTGAAACAATGCTTCAAAACGGTGATGTAGATATGATTGTTGCAACATATTCCATTACTGACGCTCGCAAGAAAATGGTTTCGTTTGCAGGACCTTACTTTATTGCCGGTCAGGATTTGCTAATTCGAAAAGATGAGCATAAAGTAAGCGGTCCAAATGATTTGGACGGAAAGCGTTTATGCTCAGTTTCAGGCTCAACATCTGCAATTGCTATTAAGGAGCGTTACTCTTCAAAGGTACAGCTTATGCAACAGCCTGGTTATGCAGAATGTGCAACTGCATTATTCTCAGGAATTGTAGATGCTGTAACTACCGACGACATTATTCTTGCTGGTTTAGCAACCGCTTCTCGAGGTCGTTTAAAGCTTGTAGGCAAGCCATTTACCGCAGAATATTACGGAATTGGTATTAAAAAAGGAAATACAGGCTTAGCTAAGAAAATTAATGCAGCCTTAAAAGACATGATTCGTAACGGATCATGGAAAAGAGCTCTAGACGACAATTTACGAGGCACTGGCTTTAAGCCGAACGCAAAGTATAATCCGCCAATTCCTCAAGAAGGAGAGAAGTAATATGCAAGATTTTATGCAGCTATTTACCTCCTACAATATTCCAGGAGCATTCTTGGTTAATATTGAAATAACTTTATGGAGTGTACTTTTTTCATCAATTATTGGCGTAATTCTTGTTACTATGCGCATTTGCCCTGTTTCATCATTACGCATGATTGCTACAGTTTATGTTGAATTGTTTAAAAACATGCCACTTACCATCATTATGGTTTTCATGGTTTTAGGCGTTTACGCTCAGCTTAAGATAGGATTCTCCTCAATTTTTGAAGTGAATTTCTTCTGGCTGGCAGTTGCTGGATTGTCGCTTTATACTGCAGCATTTGTTTGCGAATCTTTGAGATCTGGTCTTAATACCGTACCTGTTGGTCAAGCAGAAGCTTGCCGCGCCCTTGGATTAAATTTCTTCCAATCTGCAACACAAGTAATTCTTCCACAAACTTTCTGCGGTTCAGTAGCACCATTAGGTAATACATTTATTGCTTTGCTTAAAAATTCTACAGTTGCTGCTGCAGCATCAGTTGCCACTGAGACTTCAACAATGATGAGCGAAATGATTGAGAAACATGCAGATTTGATTGTTCCAATCTTCTTAATTTTCGCTTGCGGATACATTATGCTCATCATTCCTATCGGCATTTTGACTACTTATTTGTCAAATAAACTTGCTGTGAGAAGGTGATAACAATGGCTAAACAACGTGAACAATCATTATTATTCGATACTCCAGGTCCAAAAGCTCTTAAGAAAATTCGCATAGCTAATATTATTGCCGGTTGCATTTTTGTTATTTGCATTATTGCTATTCTCGTTCGTTTGAGCAATCCTCCAGAGGGAGAAAACCAACTTTCTTGGACGCTTTGGAATCCTGCACTCGAATCTGAGGCCTGGGTTGATTTTTATCTTCCTGGATTATGGATGACACTAAAAGCATCGTTACTTGCAGTAGTTGGTTCTATTGTATTTGGCTTATTCTTCGGACTTTGCCGTTTACTACCTAATTTTATTATTCGTAGTATTTCCGCAATAGTAGTAGAATTTTGCCGCGCAGTACCAGTATTGATGCTTATGATTTTCTTGTGGAGAGCATTCGCACTTTCTGGTATGAAAGAATCATCATACTGGGCTGTTGTTTTGGCACTGATTATGTATAACGGCTCTGTTGTTGCAGAACTTGTTAGATCAGGTGTTGGCAACTTGCCAAACGGTCAAAGAGAAGCTTCACTTGCATTAGGATTGAGCGAGTACCAATCATTGACACAAATTGAAATGCCTCAGGCAATTATTGCTATGATGCCTGCAGCAGTAACTCAGCTTGTAGTTGTTTTGAAGGATACTGCACTTGGTTCAATTATTATGTACACTGATTTGCTTCAGGAATCGCGCAGACTCGGATCAATGTACTTTAATATTTTGCAAACATTAAGCGTTGCAGCAGTAATATATTTCCTTATTTGCTTGGCATTGTCTTGGTTTGCACAATGGTTGCCATCGCACTTGAAGAATCGAACTGCCGCTCCAACAGAACCAGAGCCTGTTGCTCCAATTGCTATTATGGATCCTTCTAATGTGAACCAAATGGCAGTTGCTAGCGAAGTTAAAGAGCTTCCTTATGGCGGTACTCCACGTAAGTATCACGTACATCATCGCGGTACGAACGCTTCTATTCACCATTGGCGCCACACTCGTTACTTGCAAGGCTACGACGAGCATCATCTAAAAACTGGCGATGAACCGGAAGAAAATGATGACAACAATGCAGAAAATAACTAAATTTCATATTTAGTGGTGTTTAGTAGCAAATTTTCTCATAAGCGCAGTCGGTATTTATTATTGGCTGCGCTTATTATTTTCTATCTTGCAATTTCTAACTTTGGTAGAATCATAATAGTATTTCAAAATAACCGTTAAAAGCAATATTTGCGCAGCAACGCACAAATCGCTAAACTATTAAGGTCACATGCATACGAGGAGGCTTTTACATGGATGACGCGTTTGAGTTGTCCGCTGCAAAGATGCGCGAACAAGGCATGAGCGAAATTGCTATTGAACAATTTAAACACTTATATAATGCTTGGAATTTAGATAAATCAGGGGATAAGTCTGCGGAGTTTATTCGCGAGAGCACGGTTGAGCCTATTAAAAGCGTTCCAACTTTCCACGAAATTTACGAAACTATTGATCACGACAAAGCTGTTAACGCATTCGCAAAAACTGCTTTTATTAAATTAAATGGCGGTTTGGGAACATCTATGGGCTTGTCTTGCGCAAAATCTTTACTACCAGTTCGTAGGCATAAAGCTCGCCAAATGCGCTTTATTGATATTATTATTGGACAAGTTCTTACAGCTCGTCAGCGATTAGGAGTTAATCTTCCGCTTATTTTCATGAATTCTTTCCGCACGTCTCATGATACTTTGCAAGTACTAAAACGCAATCGCAAGTTTGTGCAAGACAATATTCCTGTAGAAATTATTCAACATCAAGAACCAAAATTAGCAGAGGAAACTGGAGAACCGGTTTCTCACAAGGAAGATCGATCTCTTGAATGGTGTCCTCCAGGTCACGGCGATATTTTTTCAACTCTGTGGGAATCTGATTTATTGCATACTCTTAAAGAAAATGGAATTGAGTATTTGTTTATTTCAAATTCTGACAATTTAGGTGCTAGACCGTCGCGCACTCTTGCTCAACATTTTGAAAATACTGGCGCACCTATCATGATTGAGGTTGCGAAGCGAACTCAAGCAGATCGTAAGGGCGGTCACATTGTTAGGGACGCGAAAACAGGAAGACTAATGCTACGAGAAATGACACAGGTTCATCCTGAGGATCGTAGAAGCGCACAAAGCATTAAAAAACATCCATACTTCAACACAAATAATATTTGGGTTCGTGTAGATGCTCTAGAAAAAAAGTTAAAAGAGCACAAAGGGATTTTGCCTTTGCCTGTTATTTTTAATCACAAAACTGTTGACCCAACTGACGAAAGCAGCACTCCGGTAGTGCAATTGGAAACAGCAATGGGAGCAATAGCTTCACTTTTCGATGACGCAATTTGCGTAGAAGTTGATCGCATGCGTTTCTTGCCTGTTAAAACAACCAATGACTTATTTATTATGCGATCAGATAGATTCCATCTTACTGATTCATATGAAATGGAAGATGGTAACTATATATTTCCTGATATTGATTTGGATCCACGTTATTACAAAAACATCAATGATTTCAACGAAAGATTCCCATATTCTGTTCCAGCTTTAGCTGCTGCAAAATCAGTAACTATTAGGGGAGATTGGACATTTGGAAACCAAGTTTCAATGTTTGCTGACGCTGTTTTAGAAGATACAGGAGAACCAAGTTATGTGCCAAATGGAGAATTCGTGGGACCGCAAGGAATTGAACCAGACTCTTGGGTTTAAAGCAGATTTCTTGCAAATATGCGATTTTTATTGATAGTAAATAAAATTATTGCCCCTTGATAGATAATCCAAAGGGCAATAATTTTAATTCCTTACGAAATAAGAACTACGCAATAGTCGTAGAAGAAGAATTATTCGTAGCAGTGCCAGTTTGTTGAGTTATAGCAGCTAAGAAATCACGGTTTGAAGCAGTTTTCTTCAATCGAGGAATCAAAGTCTGATACGCTTGCTCTGCCTCAAGACCACCAAAGAGACGGCGCAAACGATAAATAACTGGCAAATCTGCAGCTGGAGTAATTAACTCCTCACGACGAGTTCCAGAGGCATTAATATCTACTGCTGGGAAGAGACGCTTATCAGCCAAATCTCTACTCAAGCGCAATTCCATATTTCCAGTGCCCTTAAACTCTTCGAAGATTACTTCATCCATCTTAGAGCCGGTTTCAACCAATGCAGAAGAAATAATAGTCAAAGAGCCGCCATCTTCAATATTTCGAGCAGCACCGAAGAACTTCTTTGGTGGGTACAACGCCTGAGCATCAACACCACCGGAAAGAATACGACCAGAAGTAGGAGCAGCAATATTGTAGGCTCTAGCTAAACGAGTCATAGAATCAAGCAAAACCACAACATCCTGACCAAGCTCAACCAAACGCTTAGCACGCTCAATAGCAAGCTCAGCGACAGTAGTGTGATCCGTTGCAGGACGATCGAATGTAGAAGAAATCACTTCGCCTTGCACAGTGCGTTCCATATCGGTAACTTCTTCTGGACGCTCATCGACAAGCACAACCATAAGATGCACTTCAGGATTATTTGTAGTAATTGCATTCGCAATATTCTGAAGAGTAATAGTTTTACCAGCCTTTGGTGGCGACACAATCAAACCGCGCTGACCTTTACCAATTGGAGCAACTAAATCAATGACACGTCCCAACATGCGATTAGGAGTAGTTTCTTGCTTTAAACGCTCCTGCGGATATAACGGCGTCAACTTAGCAAATTGCGGTCGAGACTGAGCTTCTTCAACGCTCATGCCATTAATGCTATTAACAGTTTGCAACGGAACAAACTTCTGACGCTGATTCCTGCGATCACCCTCGCGAGGAGCACGAATGGAGCCTTGAACTGCATCACCCTTGCGTAAACCATATTTTTTAATTTGGCTCATTGAAACATACACATCGTTAGGACCAGGCAAATAACCAGAAGTGCGCACAAATGCGTAAGATTCTAAGACATCAACAATTCCAGCTACTGGTACGAGCTCTTCCTGAGACTCTTCACGGCGAGTCTCGCGTAAATCATGTTCTTCACGAGAGTCACGTGCATCACGCGCATCACGATCAAGACGAACATTACGATCTTGACGTTCTCCACGCTCAGCACGACGTTCATCACGATCGTCACGTTCTACTCGATCCATGCGTTCTGAACGATTCTGTCGATCTGAATAATCTGAACGAGACTCATCGTAATCACGCGCACGACCGCGCATACGACGCTGGAAACGATCAGCACGATTTTGCTGTTCTTCTCTATCAAAGTCACGAGAAGCTACACGCTGACGACGCTGCTCACCCTCTGCGTGAGAATCTTCACCAGGTAATGTTGCCAAAATTTGATCCAACTCATGCGAATCCATCCCATCTTCTCTACGATCGCGATTATCATTACGATCTTCTGAGGAACGACGACGCTGGAATGTATTATTACGATTCGCATCGCGTCGATAATTTTTATTCCCAAAATCTTCTTCGTCTCTATATCGACGATCTGAAGCAGCATTGGGAACCAAAACTTCTAACGCTTCTAAATCACTATTGTCTTTCGATGACCTAACATCTTCTATATCTGTACTAGTATCTGCAGTTTTATTAGCATTCACAACATCACGAGGAACACGAACACTTACACCTGCAGGCGCTTCTCCCCCATTACGAGCAGCCGTCAGTGTAGCCACCAACTCAGGCTTACGCATTGTAGATGTACCGCGCAAACCCATTTGTTTCGCAAGATCTTTCAATTCTGAAAGCTTCATTTTTTCAAGATTCTGGCCTGTTGCCACAATTTTACCTTTCCTTAACTCGCACGGAATAGAGACTCGGCAAGTCTTTACATGGAAGATTACGGAAAAATCCGTCACGAACTCGCTGCTATTTCATAACAATTCATATGTACATAACAACGAACATTATGTATGCTACTACAGCTATACGACGCTGTACAATGCGACGCGCCATAGTATTTAGTATTTTATTGCAATTTCTATAAAGCTTTTAAAGAGCTACGCACATAAACAAAAAGCGCCAATAACCTGGGTAACACCCAGTATTATTGACGCTATATCGCTAAATTATTTGCGCTTTAAAATCAAACGCTCAAATTTATACGAGAATTAATTACTACTTCTTTTCGTGATACGACTTTTCAGTATTAACAGACCACACGTTCTTCTTAGAAGTTTCTCCAGTTCGGATATCTTCTACAGCCTCAATAGCAGTTGCCATTGAATGATCTTGGTTATTATAACGATGCTGTCCATTACGACCAACGCAATACAAATTACCAAAGCCATCAAGATAATCAATCAATTCAGGCATCTGAGCATATGTGTCAAAGTAAGCAGGATATGCCTTTGGAACTCGCTCACGGTGAGAATCAAGAACGTCTTCCTCACCATTGATAACCTGCATACGAGTCAACTCGTCAATAGCCATCTTGCGAGCATCATCATCACTCATATTCCAGAAGTCGTCACCTTCGTCGCAGAAGTACTCAAGACCAATCCAAACAGTGTTATCAACATCCTTAACGAGATATGGGCTCCAGTTGTTGAAGATTTGCAAACGTCCGACTTTATATCCAGGATCCTGCACGTAAATCCAGCAATCAGGAACAATAGGAGGATTACCAAGCGTTGGAATAGTGGTAGTATTACGCAGACGCACGCGCTTAACAAGCAAGCCTACAGTCACAAAATCGCGATAAGGTAAACCTTTGGCAACGCGTTGCATTTCTGCTGGAACTTCAGCCTTTTCGTCACCATTTGCACCCTGCTCAAGAGCAGCTACCAAATCCTTAATTGGCATAGAAGATATAAACTGGTCGGCGTGCAATTCTGAACGCTCTCCATTTGCATCTTCAACTACAACACTGGAAATCTTTCCGTCTGCTTGCTTAATAGCAACTACCTTTGCGTCTGTGCGCACAGTAGCACCGTTTTCGCGGCAACGACGCTCAACCGTTTCCCACAACTGACCAGGACCAAGCTTTGGATACCAGAATTCCTCAATTAATGAGGTTTCTACTTCCTTTTCCTTGCCTTTTTTCTTAGGGAAAAGCTTGGAAAAAGCGTTCTTCAACACTTCCACAATGCTCAAGCCCTTAACGCGCTGAGCACCCCAATCGGCAGAAATTTGGCTTGGATGCCTACCCCAAAGCTTCTCTGTATAGCCCTCAAAGAACATGGAATAAAGTTTCTTGCCGAAACGATTAATGTAGAAATTCTCAAGATTAGTTTCTGGCAACTTGTGAATCATAGACCACAAATAGCTGAAACCAACCTTCATTGTCAAAATAAAGCCCATAGAACGCAAGGTTGCTGCAGAAAGAGAAATTGGATAATCAAAGAAATGATGATTCCAGAAAATACGAGAAACGCGATGACGCTTCAACATCACTTCATCTTCAACTTCAGGATCAGGTCCACCTGCTTCCAAATCATGATGACGACCAAGCTTTTTATCATCATATGAAGGCGCACCCTGGAGAGGCAGCATTTCACGCCACCACTGCATAATACGGTCATCTTTTGAGAAGAAACGATGACCGCCAATATCCATACGATTGCCGTTATACTTCACAGTACGCGAAATGCCGCCAAATTCACGCGTGGCTTCGAGTACTGTTACGTCGTAGCGGCTGGATCCGCCATCCTTAACGAGTTCCCAGGCTGCCGTCAACCCTGCCGGACCACCACCAATAATTACCACAGATTCCTTTGGGGATTGTGTATCCGTCACTTGTCCTCCATCTTAATACATCAAATTTTTACGAAAACACTTTGCGTGCTAGGTAAGCAATTTCTATATATCCTTATTGAGCATACGCGCATCACGCGATAGATTCAGGAATGTCAATGTCTGTTTTCTGTACTTCTTCAACATTTACATCTTTAAAAGTTACTATTCGGACATTTTTAACAAAACGCGAAGGGCGGTAAACATCCCATACCCAAGCGTCTGTAAGTTGAACATCAAAATAAACATCCTGACCTGCTGAACGCACATTAAAATCGACTTTATTGGCTAAATAAAATCGTCGCTCTGTTTCTACGACATAAGTAAAAAGCTTAATAACATCACGGTATTCTTTATATAACGCAAGTTCTGCATCGGTTTCATAGTTGTCGAGATCTTCGGCGCTCATTACTTACCTTCCGTATTACGTTTGCGTCCACGACCTATAATGCGCCACCAAGCTTTTTTTGATGAACTTCCTTCAGAGACGTTTGCATTGTACGGCCATGCTTCATCAAGATTATCACGATGCACAGGTATAGCCACAGAATGTTCATGCGCGCTCAAAGCTTCGATTACACCAGGATTTTCTTCAATAACGTGTAGACCAAACGCATCCAGCGAACGAATGGCATCATATTCATCTACAAGAGTGTCCATTACAACAAAATCTTGATATTTTTGATTTTGAGCATCCCATAATGCGTCGCGCGCAGTGCCGGTTTTTACAAATCCAAGAGATTGATATACAGAAAGTGAGCGAGTATTAGTTGCCGGAACTCCTACCCAAATTCTATGCAACCCTAGACCAGTCGGCTCTGATGCAAAAGCATAAGTCATAACCCTAGGCATTGCGTCGCGCGAATAGCCTCTTCCTCGATAATTTTTGCCTAAAACAACTTGAATTCGAGCACTGCGAGACCATCCGTCAATATCTATAAGGAAAATCATGCCGATAATATCGCCGGAAGCGTTATTTGAATCATCCAAAACATCAGGAACAATCGCCCACGCAATAGTGTGACGCAACTGAACATCGCCAGCAAAACGACAAGATTCAGAAGGATTTTCGCCAATAAGACTATCTTTAGTCCATTGCATAGAGCTTTCAACCCACGAATGAACCATAGAACGCTCTGAATTAGCATCCTTTCCAGTAATAACTGCAGCACCATCAAATGCGCACAAATCATCCATTCTTTGAAAATCATCGCACGTAGCTGGACGAAGGTGCGCCATCTCTCCACGAATTTGAGGAATTACTATAGATTTTGGTAACTCGCGAGAGTTAATAACACCATCATTGGTTTGTTGCATAGTCACCTACTTGTATTGTGCCTTTGAAAATTAAGCCCTTCGCATAATTCTCACATCGCATAATATATGATAATCCAGAAGACGAAAAATGCCTCGCAATGTTGATAAATAGTAAATTCTGCGCACCTGCTACACAAACAAATCTGATTTGAGTATGCAGCAAGTACGCAGCACTTACTTTTGAATATTGATTACGCTTTTACGTTTATACATTAGCGTTATCAAATATTAAATTTTTCAGCCTTTACGGCACTTTTCAGCCTTTGATTTTTGCCATCACAATCTTAGTAACAGCCTTAGCATCAGCCTGACCTTTAGTTGCACGCATAACAGCACCAATAATTGCACCCATCGGCTTCATATTTCCAGCCTTAAGCTTTTCTGCAACTTCAGGATCAGCAGCAAGAGCAGCGTCAACAGCAGCTTCCAAAGCACCGTCGTCGTTCATAACCTTAAATCCGTGCTTCTTAACAACTTCATCAGGCTTACCCTCGCCAGCCAAAACGCATGCAACAGTTTGCTTAGCGAGCTTATCGTTAAGATTGCCGTCTGCAATTAGCTTTTCAACTTCAGCCACATCTTGCGGAGTAATAGGCAATTCTTCCAAAGTCACGCCACGAGTGTTTGCTTCGCGAGCAAGCTCACCAAGCCACCACTTCTTAGCACCTGCCGCACTTGCGCCAGCCTTAACGGTTTCTTCAACCAAATCAAGAGCATCTGCGTTCAAAATATCGCGCATTTCAAGATCGCTAATACCCCATTCGCTTTGCAAACGGTTACGGCGCTCACGAGGCATTTCCGGCATTTGCGCCTTCATTCGCTCAATATGCTCTTTAGTGATGTGAAGCATAACCAAATCAGGATCTGGGAAGTAGCGATAATCGTCAGCATCCGACTTCACACGACCACCAGCAGTGGTCTGAGTTGCCTCATCCCAGTGACGAGTTTCCTGCAAAATCTCGCCGCCTTCGCTCAAAATAGCAGCCTGACGACGAATCTCATATTGCAGCGTCTTTTCAATACCGCGGAATGTGTTCACATTCTTAGTTTCTGAACGCGTACCAAATGGATCGGTTGGCTTGCGACGGAGCGAAACGTTCACGTCAGCACGCATATTGCCCTGCTCCATACGAGCGTGAGAGATGTTGAGAGCGCGAACAATATCGCGAATAGCACGCATATAAGCACCAGCAATTTCTGGAGCGCGGCTACCTGCACCTTCGATTGGCTTAGTTACAATCTCGATTAAAGGCACACCTGCACGATTGTAATCAACCAAAGAGTGATTTGCGCCTTCAATACGGCCGTCAGCGCCGCCAACGTGAGTATTCTTACCAGCATCATCCTCAATGTGAGCACGTTCAATCGGCACACGGAACACGGTGCCGTCTTCCAGCTCAACATCCAAGTAACCGTTGCCATTAGTAGGCTTATCGTACTGGGAGATCTGATAATCGCGAGGCATATCTGGGTAGAAGTAGTTCTTACGAGCGAACTGGCTCCACTCAGCAATTTCGCAATGTAAAGCCAAACCAAGCTTAATTGCATAATCAACTGCAGTCTTGTTTACAACTGGCAAAGAGCCTGGCAAACCAAGGCTTACAGGAGTTAGCTGAGTATTTGGCTCACCGCCAAAAGATACTTCTGCTGGGCAGAACAGCTTCGTACGAGTGCAAAGCTCAACGTGAGTTTCCAAACCGAATACTGGATCGAATTGCTCAACAGCATCGGCATATTTCATAAGTTTTTCAGCCATTAGATATCCTTCTTACTTAAGCTTTACTTCACTTTACTTAGCCAATGAATCGAGCCAACCAGCTTTAAGCGACTTCCAAATTGGACCGCCCCACTGCTCTTCGAGCGCTGCTTCCAACGCTGCTGCAGGCTTGTACATCTTTTCATCGTGGCATTGCGGAGCAATAATCTGAATGCCAACAGGCAAACCGTCGTCGCTTAAGCCAGCTGGGAGGCTCAAAGCAGGAACTCCAGCCATGTTTGCAGGAATTGTAGCAATATCGTTCATGTACATAGAAAGTGGATCATCCATCTTCTCGCCAAACTTAAATGCCGTTGTAGGGCTTGTTGGAGAAACAAGAACATCTACTTTCTTAAACGCTTCTTCGAAATCGCGAATAATAAGCGTACGAACTTTTTGCGCAGAACCATACCAAGCATCGTAGTAGCCAGCGGAAAGTGCGTAAGTGCCGAGAATAATACGACGCTTTACTTCGTCACCGAAACCAGCTTCACGAGTTGCAGCCATCATATTTGCAGCAGTCTGAGGCTTGTCTGCTGGTGGCATGACGCGCAAACCGTAGCGCATACCGTCGTAGCGAGCCAAATTAGAGCTAACTTCTGAAGGCATAATAATGTAATAAGCAGCCAAAGAGTAAGGGAAGTGAGGGCAGGAAACTTCCGTAACATCTGCGCCCATATCCTTAAGCAATTGCACAGCTTCATTAAAGCGTGCTTCAACGCCTGGCTGGAAGCCTTCACCGCTAAGCTCCTTAACTAAACCAACCTTCAAGCCCTTCAAATCACGGCGAGCGCCCTCACGAGCAGCTTGAGCCATTGGAGGAACAGGAGCTGGAATAGAAGTAGAATCGCGCCTATCGTTACCGCCGATAATTTCCTGCAAAAGCGCAGAATCAAGAACGGTACGAGAAACAGGTCCAATCTGGTCGAGAGAGCTTGCCATAGCGATTGCACCAAAACGGCTAACACCACCGTAAGTTGGCTTTGCGCCGACTGTACCAGTTAAAGCACCTGGCTGGCGAATAGAACCACCAGTATCTGTACCCAAAGCAATAGGAGCTTCGAATGCAGCAACAGCTGCAGCTGAACCGCCGCCGGAACCACCAGGAACACGCTCAGTATCCCAAGGATTGCAAGTAGTTTGATAAGCAGAATGTTCTGTAGAAGAACCTTGAGCAAACTCATCCAAATTAGTCTTGCCGAGAATTGGCATGCCAGCTGCTTTGAGCTTTTCAATAACAGTAGCATCGTAAGGTGGAACCCAGCCTTCGAGGATCTTAGAGGCTGCAGTAGTAGGAATGCCCTTAGTAACAATCATGTCTTTAATGGCAATTGGAACGCCTGCAAGCTCAGGTAAGCCTTCAGCTTCGCCATTAGCATTCTTTTTATCAAAGGCATCTGCTTGTTCAAGTGCAACATCTGCAGAAACATGCAAGAATGCTTTGATTTCTGGCTCGGCTGCTTCGATTACTGCCAAGTGAGCTTCAACAAGCTCGCGGCTAGAAACTTCTTTAGCTTTTACAGCTTTTGCCATATCGGCAGCAGAAAGCTTTACTAAATCTTGAGTATTAGTCATGTTTATTCCTCCCCCAAAATTCGAGGTGCTACAAACATGCCAGACTCACTTCTAGGAGCGCCAGAAAGCGCTTCTTCTTGAGTCAATGGCGTAGCAGGCTCGTCTGGGCGCAAATACGCTTCAAGAGGTACTGGATTTGCAGTAGGTGGCACATCTTCGCCAGCAACTTCCTGCACTTTGTTAATAGATTCTGCAATGACGTTTAATTCGCCTTGCAAGCGACTGATTTCTTCGTCGCTAAGCGCAATCTGGGATAGAACGCCCAAATGCTCAATTTCTTCGCGTGTGAATGTAGGCATAACCTCAACTATATGTGTGATACGTGACCTTCGTTAGTAGAAAAAAGCAATGTGGATAAAAGCTTTATGAGAATTATTTGTTAATTATTTTGTTTTACTGAGAAAGTAC
>NZ_LWSR01000020.1:17063-19757 GCF_001660745.1 Gardnerella sp. 26-12 | reverse complement strand
ACATTAAGTGTAGCATAATTAATTGAAAAATACAGAAAACGTTTTCACTTGTTGTAACAACGTTTTTAATGGTGTATAGTTTCATTAGTAAGAAACGTTTACCTACAAGAAATGCTTATGCGGCGTTGCGGCCGTAATAAAGTTTCTAAACCTAAAGGAGGGTTTTAAGTATGGTAATCACTGGTGTTGGCATTGGGCGCTCGATGGCATATGGTGAAGTATTGTGTATGGCACCTGCTTTGCATGAGCCAGAGGATTCTCCTCGTGCTGTTAGTGTGTTGGCTGAGGATGCAAAAAAGGCTGTTAAAAATGCTTTAAATGAAGTAAATAAAGACCTAAACCATCGTGCAAGTGAGGCTCTTGAAGCAAAGGATGAGGGGACTCGAAAAGCAGCACCAATTATGCAAGCTCTTGCACAGATGGCATCGGATCCAGCGTTAATAAGTGCAATTGAATCTGGTATTGATAAGGGGAAAACAGCGGAACGTGCCACTTGGGAAGGGTTCGCACAATTTGAAGACATGTTGCGTAATCTTGGTGGTTACATGGCTGAGCGTGCAGGAGATTTGCATGATGTTGGCCAGCGTGTTATTGCATCTTTGATTGGTGTTGAAGCTCCTGGGGTGCCGGAAAGTGATTCGCCTTTTGTGCTGGTTGCTAGGGATCTTTCACCTGCTGATACAGCTTCACTTGATTTAAGCAAGGTTCAGGCAATTGTCACTCTTGATGGTGGTCCTACAAGTCACACTGCTATTCTTGCTCGTGCTCGTGGAATTGTTGCTGTTGTTGGAGCACACGATGCCTCTCAGCTGAAGAATCATCAAATTGTTGTAGTAGATGCCGTTAATGGTCATGTTATAAGCAGTCCTAGTGAAGAAGAGATCGCGCATGTTAAAGAGTCTCGTGAGCGTTTAAGCCGCGCTCGTGAATTGCGTGGATTGCCTGGAAGTACAAAAGATGGTCATTTGATTCCTCTTTTGGCAAATGTAGGAAAGCCCTCAGATGCCGTAACTGCTCATGAGTATGGAGCAGAAGGAGTAGGTCTATTCCGAACGGAATTTCTGTTTATTGGTAACGAGCAACCGCCTAGTATAGAAGAACAAACAGAATCTTATACAGAGTTACTATCTCAGTTTGAAGGCAAGAAAGTTGTTATTCGATTGCTTGATGCTGGAGCAGATAAACCGTTACCATTCTTGACTCCTGAAGATGAACCAAATCCTGCCCTCGGACTTCGAGGTTTGCGTACTCTAAGACAGCATATGGATGTTCTAGATGGTCAGCTGGAGGCATTATCTCGTGCTGATGCTGTGACGAATGCTGACTTATGGGTGATGGCTCCAATGGTTTCAGACGAACATGAAGCAGCATATTTTGTAAAACTTGGTAAATCTAAAGGTCTTAAAAAGGTTGGCATTATGGCAGAGGTGCCTTCTATCGCTCTTGTTGCCGAGGAGGTTGCTCAAGTTGCTGATTTTGTATCTATCGGAACGAATGATTTGACGCAATACACTCTTGCAGCAGATAGAACCCTTGGGTCTGTTTCTAATTATCAAACTGCTTGGCACCCTGCAGTGTTGCGCGCGATCAAAATGATTGCAGACGCTGGTAACGCACATGGTATGCCAGTCGGAGTGTGTGGAGAAGCTGCAGCAGATCCAGACTTAGCGATTGTTCTTACAGGTCTCGGTATTAACTCGCTTTCTATGACGTCAGTTGCTTTGGACGATGTTCGAGCAGAACTTGCTCAAACTACATTTGATGAAGCTAAAGCTAAAGCTCATGAGGCTTTAGCTGGAAAGTTCTACCACTCAATCATGCAAGAATAAGCCAAGGGAGTAATTCAAAATATGATCGTTACGAAGAACATTAAAAATTCGATTACCAATCAGAAATAATCAAGAATAATTAACATGCTTAGAAAAGAGAAAATATGAGTGCTGATATTGATGAGCTTCTCCCGGATTCTGCAGTAAACCTTGATATTGCGGCGAAAGATTGGCGTGATGCTATTTGTCTTGCGGGCAATGCTTTGAAGGAGTCTGGCTTTACTACTGATGAATATACGGATCAGATGATTGAAACAGTTGAAAAAATGGGTCCGTATATTGTTATTGCCCCAGGCTTGGCTTTGGCGCATTCGCGCCCGTCGGAAGCAGTGTTAAAAAGTGGTTTGAGCTGGATTCGTTTAAGTACGCCCGTTAAATTTGGTAACACTGCCAACGATCCGGTCTCTTTAGTAATTGGTCTTGCAGGTCACGATGAAAATGAGCATATTGGCGTTATGTCCGCGGTTGCTGCAGCTTTGTCTAATCCTGTGAAGACTAGAGAACTTGCGCAAGCAAAAAACGCTAAAGAAATTCGCGCAATTCTTAAAAGTTAAATACTAAAGAATTAGCTAATTTTGCAAAATTAAAAAAATACAACTCAACGAAAGAGGTTATCTATGAATATTCTATGTGTATGCGGAAACGGCATTGGCACGTCTGTACTTTTAAAAATCAATGTTGAGGCTGCGGCAGCAGACTTAGGTCTTGATGTTACAGTTACTACTTCCGATGCTGGAAGTGCAAAAGGTACTGCCAATATGAATGATCTTGTGCTCACTTCTCCTCAGCTTGCTCCAGAGCTTGAGGGCACTACCACTCCTGTAGAAACAATTGAAAATTTCATGGATGTTGAAGAGGTGAAGGG
>NZ_LWSR01000020.1:0-16778 GCF_001660745.1 Gardnerella sp. 26-12 | reverse complement strand
AGATGTGTATAAGAGACAGATGTTACAGTTACTACTTCCGATGCTGGAAGTGCAAAAGGTACTGCCAATATGAATGATCTTGTGCTCACTTCTCCTCAGCTTGCTCCAGAGCTTGAGGGCACTACCACTCCTGTAGAAACAATTGAAAATTTCATGGATGTTGAAGAGGTGAAGGGTGTGCTTGAGCGTTACGCATAAATTATGTGTAACAAATAAACGTTTGATTATGCTGATTACGTGCTTACTGCTTTGGCATAGTCATACTGTTATTTCATGCGCTATTCGCTTTTTCTAAATAAAAAGAAGGAAATAAGATGAACATTGTAGTTCAGGTTTTAAATTTCATAAGTCAGCAGATTTTGAATGTGCCGGCTTATTTGATTGGTATTATTGCAGCAATCGGTCTTATCGCACTCAAGCGTAGTGCAGGACAGGTGATTGCAGGCGGCTTAAAGGCTGCTATGGGTTACCTCATTTTGGGTGCAGGTGCTGGCGTTGTTGTTGGCGCTCTTGCTCCATTTGGTGACTTGGTTTTGAAGTCTACTGGTGCTCATGGTGTTGTACCTACAAATGAGGTTATTACTGCTCAGGCTGCAGGTCAGTACGGTGCTACTTCTGCGTACATTATTGTGCTCAGCTTCGTTCTTATGCTTCTTGCTGCACGCTTTACTCCTCTGAAGTACATATTCTTGACTGGTCACCACATGGTGTTCATGTCTATGCTTTTGGCTCTAGTTCTTTCCGTTGGTTTTGGCGCAAGCAACCAGTTGCTTATTGTTATTGTCGGCTCTGTCATTATGGCAACGGTTATGGTTGTTCTACCAGCTTTTGCGCAGCCTTTTATGAACCGTATTACTGGTAGCGATAAGCTCTCGATTGGTCACTTTAACTCCTTAAGTTACATTGTTTCTGGTGCTGTTGGTGCTGCTGTTGGTAAGAAGTCTAAGTCTACTGAAGATATCAACTTCCCTAAGGGATTGAGCTTCTTGCGTGATTCAATGGTCTCCACGACTTTGTTGATGGTTGTGCTGTATTTGGTATTCGCAGTGTGGGCTTCGGTTGTGTTGCCAGTAAAGGAACTCTTCAAGATTTTCGCGTCTCATCCTACGGACTATAGTGCCTTCTACATGGCGGCTTTTGCTCAGGCTTTGCAATTTGGAATTGGTGTTAGTGTCATCCTCTACGGCGTTCGTATTATTTTAGGTGAATTGGTTCCTGCATTCCAGGGTATTGCTAACAAGGTCGTTCCAGGCGCTCGTCCAGCATTGGATATTCCAATCGTATTCCCATACGGTGCTAATGCTTCTCTTATTGGCTTCTTGTCTTCCTTCGTTGGAGGTCTTGTAGCTCTCGGACTTATTGCAATTTGGATGGGTCCAGCTTGGGGATTGGCATTGATTCTCCCAGGAATGGTGCCTCACTTCTTCGATGGTGGTGGTGCAGGCGTGTTTGGTAATGCAACCGGTGGTCGTCGTGGTGCTATTCTCGGTGGTTTTATTAACGGTTTAATTATTACATTCCTTCCAGCAGTATTGCTTACTGTTATGGGTTCCTTCGGCTTGGCAAACTCCACCTTCGGCGATGCTGACTTTGGTTGGATTGGTACTGTTGTGGGTAACTTCGCTCACCTCGGTGCTGGCGTTGGTGCTATAAGCTTGATTATTGTTGCTGTTATTCTGTTTGCCTTGGCTTGGGTATGGCAGGTTAAGGTTGTTAACACTGGCTGGCTTCCTGCAGTAAAGCATGCTGAGTTCATTGAAGAAATTAAGAAGCAAGAGCGTGCTGCTAAGAAAGCAGCTATGGCAGCTAAGGCTGCTGAAACTCATGAGGAGGCTGTTACAAAATAAATAGAGTACGGTAAAAAATTACATTTTAGTTAATGCGCCCAGTTTAGATTTTTCTGGGCGCACGTTTTATATTGACCGTCAAATTATGCAGTTAGCGTTGTTTCTGTAGTGTTTTTTGCTTGAGCGTCACAATCTGCTTGAACAATTAAATTACGTGAACGTTTGCGTTTATTTGTTACTCGCGCAGTTGATTAGTGTTGTGTAATGGTAGATACTTAAATTATGAATATTTCTACAGATTTCACTACTGTTCCAGACGATTATTCTAAAGCTGCGCCGGAGCAGAATAAAATCAATGGAATTCCAGTAGTTTCGTTTCCATTTTATATAGATAAATTGCCATCTTTCGTGCATTATTTGCATTGGCGTTTTGTTGACGACGACGCAATACCGGTATGCGGTTTTGAGTGGATTCACTGGACTGCTGCAAACGTGCCTGTTGAAGCGTTAATGTTTGATTTTAACGATTCTCACGCTTTGCAAATACCGGAAGATTTTTCTCGCACGATGACTTCTATGATTCCAGAAGCGCTTCAAGGACGTAACTCGCAAGCTAGCAGATTTATTGGTTGCACTGATCCAGCAATTACTATGCGTTACAACGGCCCGCAGCCTCCTGATAAAGATCACGAATACATGTTTGAAGTTTTTGGTACAGAAAAGCCTTTGCCAAACCTTAAACCGGGATTCTATATGAATGAATTGTTGCGTGAAGTAAGAAACGTAACTTCAGGTGTAGATGCTGATGGCATGTTCCTTACTGGTAAAGCCTAAACGCAAGCACGAGGGCAACCAATTAGGTCAGCAGTTAACGCCTAAGCGTTAGAATCAAACAGTAATAAATCTAAAAATAAAATATAAAATCTAAAAACAGAGGATGCAAATATGGCATGCACAACAATTCTTGTTGGTCGAAAAGCAAGCTACGACGGATCTACGCTTATTGCGCGTAACGAAGACTCCGCAAATGGCGAATTTAATCCAAAGCGCTTAGTGGTAGTAAAGCCGGAAGATCAACCTCGCGTTTATAAGTCTGTTCTTAGCCACGTAACAGTTGAGTTGCCGGATAATCCAATGCAATACACAAGCGTGCCAAACGCAGACTTGCGCGAAGGAATTTGGGGAGAAGCTGGCGTTAACGAAGCAAACGTTGCAATGAGCGCAACTGAAACGCTTACATCCAACGAGCGTGTGTTAGGCGCAGATTCAATGGTTGAGCTTCAAAAAGCGCAAGGCAAAGTTGGGGATGCTGACTATAAGCCGGAAGTGCCGGGTGGAATTGGTGAAGAAGACTTCTTAACGCTTGTTTTGCCTTATATTCGTAGCGCTCGCGAAGGTGTTGAGCGTTTGGGCGCATTGCTTGAAAAGTACGGCACTTATGAGATGAATGGCGTTGCATTTTCGGATGTGAACGAGATTTGGTGGTTTGAAACTGTCGGTGGTCATCATTGGATTGCTAAGCGTGTGCCGGATGAAGCTTATGTTGTTATGCCAAACCAGCTTGGAATTGACGAGTTCGATTTAGATGATGCTTTTGATCTTCAAGAAGAGCATATGTGCTCGGCTGATTTGCTTGAATTTATTGAAGAAAATCACTTGGATTTGTCGGTGGAAAACGCTTCTCCGTTTAACCCTCGTGATGCTTTTGGCTCTCATTCGGATGCTGACCACGTGTACAACACTCCTCGCGCATGGTTCATGGAGCGCTTCTTGAATCCGTATGACGAAGTGTGGGATGGTAAAGACGCTGATCATCGTCCGGACAGCAACGATATTCCTTGGGCTCGCCAGCCTGAGCGCAAGGTAACAATTGAAGACGTTAAGTACGTTTTGAGCTCTCACTATCAGGGTACTGAGTATGATCCTTACGGCAAGCTTGGAGATGAGTATACTCGTCATATGCTGCGTCCAATCGGCATTAACCGTCAAAGCGAGCTTGCTGTAATGCAAATCCGCCCTTACATGCCGGAAGCAATGCGTGCAATTCAGTGGATTACTTACGGTTCTAATCCTTTCAATTCTTTGATTCCGTTCTATCCAAACGTAAATCGCACTCCAAAGTATTTGGAAGATACGACTACTCGCGTAACAAGCGAAAACTTCTATTGGGAGAATCGCATTATTGCTGCTCTTGCGGATGCCGCATTTAACGACACTGCAAACGCGATTGAGCGCTACCAAGAAGTTGTCGGTTCCCTTGGTCACGCAATGGTCAAGTCTACGGATGCTGCCGTGGCAGATATTCTTGGCGTTGATTTGGCTGATTACGAGCCAGAACGTGAAGGTGATGAAGGCGAAGATTACGATGATTTAGTTCGCGATCCCGAAGCTATTATTGCCGAGCTTCGCAACGATAAAGTGCGTGAGGCTTTGGCTGAAGCAAATGACGATATGGCGGCAAAGTTGAAGAAAGAAACCGATTCTTTGCTTGACACGGTGCTGTACATCACTAGCATGCGTATGAAGAATGGTTTTAATCGTTCTGATCACTGAAATGCAATTAAATAAGTTTTCTCGTAATTGATATGGAAAAACTTACGAAAATAATTTAATAACTCAGATGCCTTCCTAAGAAATGAACTTTTTATTTCATGTGGAAGGCATTTTTGTTATCTTTTGTTATTTTGCTATAGACGTTGCTAATAGCGCGTATAGATATTGCGTGTGGTGCCTATGCTGCGAACAAACAATCGTATAGTATGAATCATGTAATTAACATTATCCGCATGCATAGTTGTGCCAATATGCCTATGAAAGAGGGGTACATGAGCATTCTTGATTCATACACTACAACATTCGGTTTGGTTAAAAAAATTGATGCCTTTGGGTACTTGGATTATTTAAAGCAACATCCAGAGGAGCCTAGGAAGCGCGGTAAAGTTCTGCTTGTTACTGCTGATACTCCTTTGAAAGCTTCTCGCGGAGAAGGTAAAACGACTACAACTATTGCGTTGGTTGATGCTTTGCGTGAGCGAGGTGTGGACGCAGCTGCAGTTCTTCGTCAGCCAAGCATGGGCATTACAGCTGCTGGTTCTAAAGGTGGTGCAAGTGGTGGCGGTAAGTCTTCGCTTTCTCACCCTGAGTTGATTGACTGGGGTTTGTGTGGTGAAATGGCTGCTATTGCTTGCGCGCAGAATTTGCTTGTGTCGTTTGCGGAAAAAGCAGTCGACGAGGGTGCCCTTGATACTATTTTAGTTCCTCGAGTTAGCGAAGTTCCTTCGCGATCTTTGCGAAGCATTGCTGTTGATTTTGGCAAGGGGACTGTTCCTGAGCGCGTCGTTTTGACGCCAACTTGCGAGCTCATGCAAATCGTAGTGTTGTCGCGCAGTATGGACGAGATTTCTCATCGTGTTTCTTCAATGATTGCTGGCACAAAAGACGGTAAGTCTGTTCAGTTTGGCGAGTTTGTGGATTTGTGGCGAATCACCAATATTCTTGCCGACGCTGTAAAGCCTGCTAAAACTGAGACGATTAATGGTTCTCCAATTTACGTTCATTGTGGCCCGTTTGCGAACGTTTCGCTTGGTATTCCAAGCCTTGTAAGTGTTGAAATGGCTTGCGCTGAGCATGATGTTGTGGTTGTAGAAGCAGGTTATGGTACGGATGCTGGTGCTCAAAAGTGGTTAGATATTGCTGCTCGCGAGTTTGGTGCAAAGTGGCCTGCTGCTGCAGTTGTAGTTACTCGCGCAACTACTTGGCGAGATGACGAAACTTTGGCTTGGCGTTACCCATTCCATGTTTCTCGTTTGGAATCTCTTAATATCCCTACGTTCCCGTTGATTAATTTGTGGGAAGGTGAAGATAATCAAGTTCCTGAATTGTTGGAACAAGCTAAGTCTTTAGGATTCAGAAAGCCGATTGTTGGCAATTTATTCCGCGATGGTGGCGATGGTTTGGCAAATCAGCTGGACGATTTTGTGTCTGCAATAACTGATGATGTTGAAACGAAAGTTCCAGAAAGTAGGCGTGGAAAGACGCTTAGGGAGCGAATTAACTTGCTGTGCGCAGAAGCTTACGGTGTTCCTACTGAGCGTGTGATCGATAAAGCAGGTTTTGCTGATTCATTGAAAGAAGCGCAGAATTTGTGTGCAAATTCTGGAGTTGTTTTCGATGACCTCGCGCTTGTTGCTGTAAAGTCGCCAGCAACTATGACTGACGATGATCATGCACCTGAAGATTCTCGCACTGTGACATTGAAGAAAGTGGAAGTTCACGCTGGAGCTGGAGTTGTGCAAGTAAATCTCACATCTTCACTAACTACTCCAATGCCAAAAATAGTGTGAAATATTAATAGTGTGATTTTCTCTTAAATATTGAGATTAATTAAAATTACTTATTAATAGCAAGTAACAAAACGTCGTCGACATATCAATCATGGTGTGTGGGCGACGTTTTGTTTTTGCTTTGTTTACCAAATGGGTTAAAAAGGGAACAAACGCGGGAGAGTTGAAGTTAAATTACGCAAAAGTGCGATGCAACCAATCGCAAGCAAGCTTAACCCACTGCTGAACTTCTGGCTGAACAAATTCAGTAAGCACATTTCCGTTTTCGTCGCGTTTTGCTGTTTCTTTAACTGCCAAAGCTAAGCCGTGAGGTCCTTTAGGGAACAGGTGCGCTTCAACACTTACTCCAGCTTCAACGCAAGCGTTCACAAACATTATTGAATTTTCTACTGGAACTGTTTGATCAGTAATGGTTTGCCATACAAATACAGGTGGAGTTTTACGATCCACGTGATTTTCCAGCGAAAGTTTATTGACAAGTTCAGTTCGCTCTTCGTCGTTGCTAACTTCTCCAAATAGACGATCGAACGTTGGCTTATGCGCATATTTCCCAGCAGAAATAACAGGATATGCGAGCATAAGAGCATTTGGTCGCACGTCATCAGCAGCATACCCGTTTGCTTCCTCAACTTCGTCGCTAACGCTAGTTGCAAGGTTTGCAGCCACATGCCCTCCAGCGGAGAATCCAATAATTGCAACTTTTTGCGCATCTACGTGCCATTCTTTTGCGTTTTTGCGAATTAAGCTCATCGCTTCTGCTGCTTCTAAAAGCTGAGTTGGGTATGTGCTTGGAGTAAGCGAGTATCGCAACACAAAAGTGTGGAATCCTTCTGCAGCAAACTTCATGGCAACAGGCTCTGCCTCACGATTCGATACGCGCAAGAAGCCACCGCCTGGCAAAATTAGAATTGCAGGACGGTTTTGCAAGCCTTTGCTATCTAAATTATCGTCTAAAATATACCCAATAAGCTGCGCATCGCTTCCATCTATACTTTTTATTTTCTGATTTATAATCTTCATAGTGTCTCTTTTCGTTTCGCTTATATTGCAATTACACTAAGCATAATTCTAATCAAATACCTCGCTTTGTAAGTGCGTTCTTTTATAAATTCGTGTAGAGTTTTAAGAAGTTTTATAAGGAGATTCAAGATGTGTAACGAAGAAGATAGTTTAGGTAAAGTTGTTTTAGCTGCTACGCCTATCGGGAATATGGCAGACGCTTCTGCACGATTAATTAATCTTCTTGAAACTGCTGATATTGTTGCTGCTGAAGACACGCGTAGGCTTTATGATTTAGCGAATCGCCTTGGTGTACATGTTTCTGGTAGCGTAATCGCATATCACGATCATAATGAGCGAAATAAGGCAGATGGTTTGCTAGACAAAGTTGAGCAGGGTAGCACTGTTCTTGTTGTTTCAGACGCAGGTATGCCTACCATTAACGACCCGGGTCTTGCTGTTGTTCGACGTGCAATAGAGCGAGATTTGCCTGTTACTTGCGCGCCTGGTCCTAGTGCAGTTTTAGATGCGCTTGCTCTTTCTGGATTGCCGACTGATCGCTTCTGTTATGAAGGCTTTTTGCCTCGTAAATCTGGTGAGCGTCAACAGCATTTGCGCTCACTTAAAGCCGAGCGACGAACAATAGTATTTTATGAGGCTCCACATCGTATTGCAGAAGCAATGGAAGACATATTGGCAGTGCTTGGTTCTAATCGTCCAATGGCGTTATGCCGTGAACTTACAAAAGATTTTGAGGAAATTCGTCGTGGAACTGTGCAAAGTATTCACGATGGTGTTTTAGCGGATCCTCCTCGAGGTGAAATAGTTTTAGTTATCGGTGGTGCAAGTGACGAAGAAGTACAGTCTGAAAGCACAGATTTAAGCATTGATGCTCTTGCAAAGCTTTCGCTTGAATGTGCAGAATCCGAAGGTTTGCGCATAAAAGAAGCAATTACAAAAGTAGTAAAAGAGCATCCGTTTGCTGACGGATCTTTTGCTAATCGTAAGCAAGTTTATGCGTCTTGTCTTGAGCATAAACCTAATCAGAAATAAGATTTCTGCTTTTGCTACTATTTTTTGCTTTCTATTCATTGCTGTCATACGCAGAAAATAGCACTTCAAAACTGTAACGAACGTCAGGTCCACCTTGTTGAGAAATATATTCTAAAATTTGCGCGTCTGCTGAAGGGTTTGCAATAATCCATTTTCGAAGTTCCGGTATTTTTTGCGCGATGTACCATAGCACTTCCGTTTTTGTTGCAGGGTCGATAGCAACAGATGGCGTGAGTATTATAGGTGGTTTTGGAGGGCTGTTTGTTTTAGTTGCATAAGAGTTCTTCATTTCCATGGTTTGTTTGCTTCTTTCGCAATGTTTCGTATCCAATTTCTTGCATGTATTGAGCCTGGGAAATATGGGTTTCCGTCAATAGTACGTTTGCATTTTCGCAAGTCAATGCTGTATTTAGATATCAATAGGTGAGCAATATCTTTTCTATAAGGTTCGTGCTCTTCGTTTTCGCTTGGAGTGTACGCTAAATCGCAAATTGTTCGTTCTGGCGTTGTTATTCTAATTTTTCCAAGTATTACGTATTCTTCATTGTTTAAGTGTCTTCGAAATGCGCGAATCGCATGACCGTGCGGCTTTTTTCTTCTGTGCCCATAATCAATAACATCTATATTTTCAGGAAAATGACCTCCTATCCAAACCCATGCTGCAGTAAATAAACAGGCTATGCTTTCTGTAGGCATAAGATTGCTCACAATATTGCTTCTTCCTTGAGTGGAAATAGCTGCCTTATTTGAATATCCTGCATTTAAATCAAGCCTATTGAATACACCAATTTGAGAAAGTTTTTTCATGCACATTGGACCTGGTAAATGGTTGTCGTCAAGTAATTCTGGGAATTGCGTTTGTGTTTCTTCGCAAATATCCAATAAATTGCGCATATTTTGTTGGTTTTTCAATTTTCTTTAATCCTTTCTTTTTGCATATTTATTTTTCAGCGCGATTATTTACGATTCGTATTGTGCATATTGTTGTTTTTTTAGTGCATGTTTTCTAGTGCATTAGTTTCGTAGTGCATAAGTTGAGATTATGTTTATATTTGCTTCAATTCCAGGCTGGTTTTATAACTTGTGGATATGTGGATGAACTCGTGTGAGGCTTGTTATCCAGCGTGTTTTTCTCGTATATTTGGGATTCTTTTTGCAATGTTCTTATGTACTGTCCGCGTTGAACAAGATAATAATTGTCTATGAGTCATATTTTGGTGAATGTTGCTTGGCCGTATGCTAACGGCCCTCGTCATATTGGTCACGTCGCAGGCTTCGGGGTCCCATCAGACGTATATGCGCGTTACGAGCGCATGAAAGGTAATGACGTATTAATGGTGTCTGGCACGGATGAGCACGGTACACCTATTTTGGTTGAAGCAGATAAGGAAGGTGTTTCTGCACAAGAGCTTGCTAATCGTTATAATCGTGTGATTACTAAGGATTTGTGCGATTTAGGTTTGAGCTACGATTTGTTCACGCGTACTACCACTGCAAATCACGAGCATGTTGTGCAAGAAATGTTCCGTCAGTGCTTAAAGAACGGCTATATTTACAAGGGCACTCAGAAGGTTGCTATTTCTCCTTCCACTGGTCGTACTTTGCCAGATCGTTATATTGAAGGCACATGCCCATTGTGTGGCGCAGATGGTGCTCGTGGCGATCAATGTGATGCTTGTGGAAACGAGCTTGATCCGGATGAGCTTATTAATCCAGTTTCTAAAATTAATGGTGAAACTCCGCGCTTTGAAGAAACTGAACATTATTTCCTAGATTTGCCTGCTTTGGCTGAAGCGAATGTTAACTGGCTTCATTCTCGCGAAGGTTGGCGCACGAATGTTATTAATTTCTCGCTTGGATTATTTAATGAAGTAAAGCCGCGAGCTATTACGCGCGATATTGATTGGGGCATTCCTGTTCCTGTTGAAGGATGGATTGATAATCCAAATAAGCGTTTATATGTTTGGTTTGATGCTGTTATTGGCTACTTGTCTGCATCTATTGAATGGGCTCGTCGACAAGGCAAGCCAGAGGCTTGGCGTGATTGGTGGTGTGATCCTAAGTCTCCTGGATACTACTTCATGGGCAAAGATAACATTACTTTCCATTCTCAGATTTGGCCTTCGGAAATGCTTGCCTACAACGGTGCTGGTTCTAAAGGTGGTGAGGCTGGCATTTATGGCCCATTGAACATGCCTGAACAGGTTGTTGCTTCTGAGTTCATGACTATGGAAGGCAAGAAGTTCAGCTCTTCGCGCGGAATCGTGATTTATGTGAAGGATATTTTGGCACGTTACCCTGTAGATGCTGTGCGTTACTACATTTCTATTGCGGGTCCAGAAAATTCTGATGCTGATTTTACTTGGGCTGAGTTTGCTCGTCACAATAACGAAGAACTTGCTGCAAGCTGGGGTAATCTTGTCAATCGTGTGGCAAATCTTATTAATAAGAACTTTGGTGTAATTCCTCCTCTTGATGAAGATTCTATGACTGCAATGGATCGCGCTCTTCTCGATCAAACTTCTGATGCTTTTGCTTTGGTTGGTAGTTTGATTGAGCGTCATCGTCAGAAGAATGCTCTTACTGAAGCAATGCGAGTAGTTGCGGATATTAATAAATATATTTCTGCAACTGAGCCTTGGAAAATTAAAGATGATGAGGCTCGCCTTGGTACTGTGTTGCATGTTGCAGCTCAGGCTGTTTCGGATGCTAATCATCTGCTTGCGCCATTCTTGCCTCATGCAGCTCAAAAAGTTTGGGAAGCACTTGGTGGCACTGGCGTATTCTCGCCTTTGCCTCATATTGAAGAAGTTGAAGATTTGGATAATCCAGACTTCAAGTATCCGATTATTACGGGCGATTATCGCTTGGGGGAAACTGTTCATCCTTGGGAGAGTGAGGAGTTGGTAGCAGGTACGCCTGTGCCTAAGCCAAGTCCTATTTTTGCCAAGATTTCAAAAGAAGCAGTTGAGGAGGAGCTTGAGCGTTTTGCATCTGCTTTGTCCGAGCGTCAGCGTGTCGAAGCGGAAAGACTTGCTGCAGCAAAAAAATCTTTGGAAAATAGTGAGAAATAGGTTGAAATTCTCAATAAATAAATTGACAATAAAACCTAGATAGCAAATCCCAAAGTGCGAGCCGCCGCCACTGGAACTGCTTCATCTGCCCAATAATCCTCAAGGTTCTCATCAGTGGAAAGTGAACGCATTTCTGCACGATCAATATAAAGTTCACCACGAAGATGATCTGTTTCGTGCTGGAAAATACGCGCAGGCCAACCATGCAAACGCTCGGAATGTTGTTTGCCGTCCTCATCCTGCCAAGTAGCCTGAATATCAAGCCAACGTTGACGTACAGCCTGATAGCCGGAAACGCTTAAACAACCTTCATAAAAACTACGAGTTTGCGTACCAATAGGCTCATAATGAGGGTTAATAATAGCTCTAAACGGAAGCTCTGCGATGTCACGAGGATCGTCCTCATCATCACGAACATGATCTTCAATAACAGCAATAGCAAGACCAAGACCAATTTGAGGAGCAGCTAAACCAACTCCCGGAGCTTCCAACATTGTGCTATGCATTAACGAAATTAGCTTAGTAAGAGTTGCACGTGTAAGCTGACCATCATACGCAACAGTACGCTGGCGAAGAACAGGCTCACCTGCCTGCACAATCGGCAAAATGCCGTCTTCTGTAGCGGAATCAAGCAAGCGCTCAACAGCGCGACTGAGCTTAGTATCAACACTTGCGTGATGCGTAAACATAGGACTCCTTTTCACCGTTTTAAATAACGCGCATAATAACGCGAAAATATACAAAATTTACATGCCGCGAGCAGAATTTGAAAGCAGCACTAAAGATATAAGTGTATCAAAATTATTTGCGCACTGCTAGAGCCGACTGAGATGTAAGCAAACAGAGAACGCAAAAGTAAGCAAACTTATAACTTCAGATTATCAACCACAACTTGAGCAAGACGAGCGCAAACCTCATCCGCCTGAGTTTGAGTTGCAGCCTCGCACATAACGCGCACAAGAGGCTCGGTGCCGCTAGGACGCAAAAGCACGCGACCTGTATCTCCAAGAAGTTTCGATTCTTTCTCAACAGCTGCAAGCACAGCTGCGTTAGTTTTCGAAGCCATTTTATCTACATTTGGCACATTTACAAGAGCTTGCGGAAGCTGTGGGAAGTCTGCAGCCATTTGCGAAAGTTTCTTGCCTGAACGCACAACTTCACGGCACAAAGTCAAAGCAGTAAGCGTACCGTCGCCGGTGGTTGCAAATTCGCGATTAATAACGTGACCAGACTGCTCGCCGCCGAGCGAATAATCGTGCTTGAGCATTTCTTCAAGAACGTAGCGATCGCCAACGTTTGTTTGCACTGTTGCAATATCCATATCTTTAAGAGCAAGTTTTAAGCCAAGATTGCTCATAACTGTAACTACAAGAGTGTCATGATTAAGCTTGCCTTCAGCCTTTTTAGCGCGAGCAAGAATACCCATAATTTGATCGCCATTAACCATATTGCCGTTTTCATCGACAGCCAAGCAGCGGTCTGCGTCGCCATCAAACGCAACACCTAAATCAGCCTTAGAAGCTTTAACCATAGCTTGTAACTGCTCAGGATGAGTCGAGCCCGCATGATCGTTAATGTTGTAGCCGTCAGGAGATGCGTTAATAACTACAACTTCTGCACCAGCGCGGCGCAAAGCCTCAGGAGCAACAACAGAAGTAGCACCATTCGCGCAATCTGCTACAACACGCAAACCTGCAAGCGGCTTTGGGCGCGTAGTAGAAGCGTTACTTAAAGGCGCAACAGCAGAAACTAAATGATCAATATACAAGTTAGTAGCTGTAGTAGTATCATGGCTGACTCGACCTACACCAGCACCAGTTGGACGCTCCCAATCTTGACCAAGCACAGCCTCAATCTCATCTTCCTTGCTATCTGGAAGCTTAAAGCCTCCGCGCGCAAAGAATTTAATGCCGTTATCTGGCATAGGATTATGCGACGCAGAAATAACAGCACCCATTTCAACGTTAAGCACGGAAGTGAGGAAAGCAACGCCAGGAGTTGGGATAATTCCAGCATCGATAACATCAAAACCGCCAGCACTCATGCCAGCAGCGAGAGCAGAAGCTAGAAAATCGCCAGAAACGCGAGTATCTCTACCAATAAGCGCGCGGCGACGAGCGTGAGCGGAGCGAGAAGAAGTATCTGATGACGCTTCTTCTTCTGCAGCAGACGCAACCGCGCTTTTATCTCCCAAAACGCGCACTGCAGCGTCACCTAAATCTAACGCAAGTTGCGCTGTTAAATCGCGATTTGCTAATCCACGCACACCGTCTGTACCAAACATTCTTGGCATAATAAAGCCTCTTTCGCAAAAATCACTTCATCCTGCGCGCAAGCAAACAACATCGCATACTAGCGCGTCACACACTATCCGCAATTCTACTCACTGTTTCGCATAACGCGCTAGCGCAGCAAAGAAGCTTTGCAGTAATACTTCTGCGAACATCGATTACTTGTTGATTAGTGAACTTTAACATTCATGCTCTGCAGATATTGAATACTTATCCCCTAGTGGACACTAGCATTCGCGCTGCTGCACAAACTGCACCAGACTCTCCTACCACACCACAAAACACTAGCGTTTTTATCAGTAGTGAGGGGTGGGTGTTGCTTGGTCGAGCAATATAAAAGCGGAGCGATAGTAATAATCGTGATGATGAATAACTATTTCCGCAGAAAAAGTAAGCAAAAAACTAAACTTAACTACCTATCCACTAGTCCAAATGAGGCATAGGAGCGTAGCGCTGCGAGACAAGTAACCCCACCCCTCACAGCCACTCCAGAAAACTGCCAGCCAAGCACCACATTAAACAAAAAAACTCGCGCCACATTAAACAAGAACTTACTTGCTCAATGCAGCGCGAAAGCAGGACATCGCACTAGCGCAAAGAAGCGTTGTAATGCTGCACTTTAAGCGTGCGACGCGAAGAATCAAGGCTACCAAGCACCATGCGTCGCAAAGCCTGATCCGCATCAGCATGAGCCTCAAGCCACTTTTCACCGTGCTTAACCAGCTCCTCAACCGGCGCATACACAGGATACAAGCCCTCAATCAGAGCCTCAGCCATATGGAATGTGCGGTTCTTCCAAATCCACTCAACTTCAGCAAAGTAGCGCTCAACATAAGGCTTAACCAAATCGCCTTTAGCTGTGCTTGCAAAGCCGGCAACCACAGCACCCATTTGCATATTAGTTAAATCGAGATTACGCAAAGCCTGTTCGAAAGCCCAATCCTTAGCTTCTGCAGTTGAGCGAGCTGCACGAGCTTGGTAAGCATATTCGCGATTCTCGGTAGTATCGCGCTTAGCGAGTTCCGCGTCAATTCCAGCTTCGTCCAAAGCATTCACGCCTGCGAGCGCAATCAAAATGCTCCAGCGCAAGTCGTTGTCGATTTCCAAGCCTTCCAAGCGCACGGAACCGTCGAGCAAGCCGTTAGCTACGCGCAAGAACTCAGCATCTCCAACTTCGCCGTATCCAAGATAAGCCTTAACGAGCTGGAATTGCTCGTCGGAACCTGCAGAAGCTGCCAAAGCCAACTGCCACAATTCGTGAGCAACATGCTTTGCGACTTCTGCTTGACGCTCTGGGACAACGTAGTGGCTTGCAGTTACTTTCACTTGACCAAGAGCATAGCGGAAAGTAGTTGATTCGCGCTCAGTTGCCAAAGCTTTAAGGCTGAGTTCTACGAAGCGTTCTGCTGGGAATTCTGCGTCGCGAGTCATGTCCCACAACGCGAGCCAAATAAGTGAGCGAGTCAAAGAATCCTTGAAACGATACAAGTTTTCGGCAGCAAATTCAAGCGACTTTTCGTCAAAACGTAGCTTCGTGTAAGTCAAGTCGTCGTCGTTTACAAGGATAAGTGCTGGCATTTTTTCGCCGCGCGCCTCAACAACTTCCGTCACTTCGCCGTCTACGTCAAGTTCGATTCGCTTTGTGCGCTTAATTTCGCCAGTTGCTTCGTCTACATTGTAGAATCCAACAGCCAAACGGTGTGCGCGAAGAACAGGATGCTCAGCTGGCGCGCTCTGACGCAAACGCAAGGAAGCAATAGTGCCGTCACCTGCTTCTTCGACTTCGGTAGAAATCGTGTTAATTCCAGCCTTTTCAAGCCATTGAGCACTCCAAGCTTTAAGATCGCGGCCGCTTGTAAGCTCTAACTCGTGCAACAAATCGGCCAAAGTTGCGTTGCTGTATGCGTGCTTGCTCAAGTAGTTGTGAATTCCTTCAAAGAACTTTTCGCGACCAACATACGCTACGAGTTGCTTCAATACGGAAGCACCCTTTGCATAAGTGATGCCGTCGAAGTTGACGGAAGTGTCATTCAAATCGTTGATTGGAGCCACGATTGGGTGCGTTGTTGGAAGCTGATCTTGATTAAGTGCCCAGCTTTTTTCGCCGGAATTGAAAGTGCTCCAAGCGTCATGCCATTCGGTTGCTTCAGCAGTTGCAAGAGTAGAAGTGAATTCTGCGAAGGATTCGTTAAGCCACAAATCATTCCACCACTTCATGGTCACGTAGTCGCCGAACCACATGTGTGCAAGCTCATGCAAAACTGTTACAACGCGGCGCTCAGCATAAGCGTCCGTGACTTTGGATTCAAACACGTACTGGTCGCGAATCGTAACCATACCAATGTTTTCCATAGCTCCAGCGTTATATTCTGGCACGTAAATCTGATCGTACTTTGCGTACGGATACGGCACTCCCCAAGTCTTAGCGTAGAAAGCAAAACCTTTCTTCGTAATATCGAACAAGTAGTCAACGTCTTTTGCAAAAGCGTCTTTAAGTGCCTGACGGCAGTACATTGCCATTGGCACTACGCGACCGTCTTCGTTGTCGTAAGTTGTATGCCATTGCGCGTAAGGTCCTGCGCAAATAGCAGTTAAATAAGAGCTCATCTTTGGAGTTGACTCGAATACCCAGCGCTTCATGCCTTCTACAGCACCATTTTCCAAAGTGCCTGCTTCAGTTTCGCGGCCCTCTAACGCTGTTTCGCTTTTAATTGGCATGTTTGAAGTAACGATCCAGCTTTCTGGAGCATCAACCGTAAAATCAAAAACAGCTTTCAAATCTGGCTGATCAAATACAGCATAAACACGGCGAGCATCCGGCACTTCGAACTGAGTATATAAATACACGTTTCCGTCAGAAGGATCGACACTTCTGTGCAAACCCTCGCCCGTGTTGGAATACTGGCAGTTTGCTACAACTTCTACGGTATTATGCTCAAGCAAATTTGCAAGCTCAATTCGGCTGTCTGCAAAAACTTTAGAAACGTCAAGATCGGTACCGTTTAACACCACGGATTCTACGCTGTTTGCAATTAAATCGAGGAAGCTTGCGCTACCAGCCTTAGCATCGAACTCAATCTTTGTGCGCGAAGTAAAATCGCGTCCGCCTTTTCCTAAATCGAGCGCAACATCGTAGTGAATTGGCATTTGGATAGCGTCGAAACGCTCTTGAGCTTCTACGCGAGTAAGATTTGCTCCTGGCATATTTTGTACCTTTCTTATTTTTTCTTA
>NZ_LWSR01000002.1:0-28872 GCF_001660745.1 Gardnerella sp. 26-12 | reverse complement strand
AGATTATTAGCTGTCACGTTATAGTGCCAAATATTGTACTTTATAATATTTGGCACTTTTTTATTATGCGTGTCGTCATGTGCTGCAAAAATTGAAAGGCTTGTGGACGCGCAAAGCGCCCGATATTTATCGGTATTCTGTATTAAGGAGATACGAATGGCTCAGGTCAGGAACTACAAGGAAGCAGGTTTTGCTTCTTTGTTTGAAGAGCTTAAGTGGCGTGGATTAATTTCACAATCTACTGATGAGCAGCAGCTTGCTCAAGCGCTTGACGGAGAACCATTAACGTATTATTGCGGTTACGATCCTACTGCTGCTTCATTGCATATTGGTAATCTTGTACAGCTTATTAATATGCGCCATTTGCAGGCTGCAGGTCATCATCCTATTGCTTTAGTTGGTGGTGCCACTGGTTTGATTGGTGACCCTCGTCAAAGCGGAGAACGCACTCTTAATTCTAAGGATATTGTGGCTGGCTGGGCTGAACGTTTGCGTAAGCAGATTGGCAGAATTTTGCCTCTTGATGGTGAAAATCCTGTTCGTTTTGTCAGCAATTACGACTGGGTTTCTAAGATGTCTGCTATCGACTTCTTGCGTGATGTTGGTAAGAATTTCCGTGTTGGCACAATGCTTTCTAAGGATATTGTGGCTCGTCGCTTAAATTCCGATGAAGGTATTTCTTTTGCTGAGTTTAGCTATCAAGTTTTGCAAGGCAACGACTTCTTGTACTTGTTTGATAATTACGACGTAACTTTGCAACTTGGCGGTTCGGATCAGTGGGGTAATCTCACTTCCGGCATGGATTTGATTCGTAAGGTTCGTGGCACATCCGTAAACGTGTTTACTAGCCCGATTATTACAGATAATCAAGGTCGTAAGTTTGGTAAGTCAGAAGGTAATGCCATGTGGCTTGATCCTTCTATGCTTAGCCCTTATCGCTTCTACCAGTTCTGGTTCAATCAGCCTGATGATGAAGTTGTTAAGTTGCTTAAGGTGTTCACTTTCTTGCCAAAAGATGAAATTGAGCGTTTAGCTCAGCAAATTCAGGATGATCCTGGAAGTCGTGAAGCTCAGCGCGTGCTTGCGTGGGAAGTTACAAGTTTCGTTCACGGTGAAGATTTAACAAACCAGGCTATTGAAGCTTCTTCCGCTTTGTTTGGACGTGGTGATCTTTGCAATATTGATGAGCAGACTCTTGAAGCTGCTTTAGATGGCGTTAAGGTTAAGGCTGAAGACGGTAGTTTAGATTTCGCTAAGGCTAAAGTTGCAGATCGTGTTGTTGAGGCTGCAGTTGCCGCTGGTCTGTTCCGCACTGTTTCTGAAGCTCGTCGTGCTATTGAAGCAGGCGGTTTGTATCTGAATAATGAACGTGTAAGTGGTGTCGACGATGTGTTAAGTGAGGGCTCTTTCTTGCACGGTCGTTTCGCTTTGCTTCGCCGTGGCAAGAAAGCTATCGGTGCCGTAGAGCGCGCTTAATAAATGTTTGTGATTTATTAAAAATACATCTGTTGTAAGCTTGCTGCTTGATGTATGCTATAGCTTGCTTCAGCAGATGTTTAGTTGTTTTATGAATATAATTAAAATGTGATTTTGTAATAAAATTGCACATAGATGAGAGGTATGCCAGAATGGGCGAAGAACGCGAACACTCGCGGAGTGGTAAGAAATCTTTTGGTGAACGTGGTGGATTTGGTCATCGCAATGGTGGTAAAAGTAGCGAGCGTCGCGGTGGTTTCCATAAGGATGGTTTCCATAAAGGCGGTTTTAAGAAGGGTGGTTTCCGCCGTAATGATGATGACCGTGAAGAGAGCTTCCACTCTGGCGTAAAGCGTGATGGTGATCGTCGTTTTAACCGTCATGACGATCGTAAAGATGACCGTCGCGGTGGTTTTAAGAAGAATGGTTTTAAGAAGGACGGATTCCGCTCAGAGAATCGCGATAATGATCGTCGCTTTGATCGTAACCGTCATTTTGATCGTATAGATGATTGTCGCGATGACCGTCGCTCTAGAGATTTTGAACATTCTGGTGAAGAAGGTGGCAACCCACGCTACAAGAAGTTTGATGGTGAACATCGTTTTAACCATCGTGACGATCGCAGGGATAATCGTCGTGAGAACCATAGCAATGGCGATTTCCATAAAGATTTCCATAAAGGCTCTAAGGGTGGCTTCCGTGATGACCGCAGAGACGATCGTCGCGATGAGCGCAGAGATAATGAGCGTCGTTTTGATCGTCGTGACGATCGCAGAGATAATCGTAGCACAAATTCGCGTAGTAACTTCCGCTTTGAAGATGGTCCACGCCGCAATTCTGACGGAACTGTTTCTTATCCATCTCAAAATCCTTATACAGCACGTCGCCCTGGTGAACCTAAGATGCCAAAAGGTTTGGAATGGGCAATGCTTTCTAAAGAAGATCGCGAGCGTTTGCGCGGTCTTTCAAAGGAGCATGCTGAAAATATTGGTCTTCATATTCTTGCAGCTTATACTTTGCAAGAAGAAAATCCTGAACTTGCATTAGAACATGCAAAGTGGGCTGCTAAGCAAGCTTCTCGTATTGATTTTGCTCGCGAAACTTTAGCTTTTGTGGCCTATCGTCAGGGCGATTACAAACTTGCTTCTAAGGAATTCCGCACTGCAATGCGAATGAATGGTTACCTTGATTATTTGCCATTTATTGCCGATTGCGAGCGCGGTATGGGAAATCTAGATAAGGCTTTAGAAATTTGCATGTCAGATGAAGCAAAAACCTTAAGGGGAGAAGTAAAAGCCGAAATGTTCCTCGTTTATGCAGGTGTTTTGGCTGATACTGGTCATGCTGATAAGGCTATTGAATTGGTTCATGCAATGGGTCGTTCAAAGGGTCTTCCTGGGGAGTATCGTATGCGTGCAGTTCAAGCAGAACAATACTTCTTGGAAGAAGCCGGGCGTAGTGACGAAGCAATTGAATTAGAGTCTTTGCTTGATAAGCTTGAGCAACAGTATGCTGATGTTGATGACGAAGATATAAATCCTGATGATATTGTTATCGACTATGATTTAGAGCATTTGAATGATGACATGATGGATGAAATTGGCATGAGTGAAGATGATGCTCAATTTGCTCCTGATGAAGAATCTGATGAATATGCTGATGAAGAATCTGAAGCAACTGAAGATTCTGAAGATTTAGAAGACTCAGAAGAGACAAGTAACTCTGAGAATGCGGATAATACGGATACAATCGAGATGAGTGCTGTTCACGCTGACGAAGAGTAGTTCGTAACATTTGAATATTTGCGCCCGGCTGCTTTTAAGTAAGCCGGGCACTTGCTGCTTTGAGAGTTGATATTTATAAAATATTTTCAATAATAGAAGCAAAAATCGCTTACACTAAATCTATGAGGCACGGAATATCCATTTCCATATGAGTCATCGATCCATGAACGCTAGGTAAACTCATAGCTTTATCAGATTGAATGCGAGAATCAACAATTGTGTAAGCTCCACAAGCTTGCACAATAACATCGCCAATAACATCCTCTGCCCTGTTGTTTACTAAACCAAAAATACCATCGTCAATGGCTTGTTTTTTACTGCGTACAATTGCATTAGTTCCAAAATATTCACGCCAACGGTAAATAATATCTTCAGGATTTGCGTCACTGTTAGCATACAACATTACAGAACGAGGTTCACCGCCAACCATCGATACGCCTTTTATCAGCTCATCATGTTTAGCAATATCAATTCGCTTATTGGGATCGGATTTAATCATCCCATGATCTGCAGTAATAACAATTAATGTTCCAGGAGCACAATTTGCTCGTAAAAGACGCAACTGCTCGTCAATTTGCTCAAAAACAGAAACCCACTGCTGAGAATCCCAACCATAATTATGACCGGTTTTATCAGCGTCACGTAAATACATATAAGTTAAACCTGGAGTTTTACTGTTATTAGCAGCCTTAAGAATGCGAGCTCTAGGAGTTCCAGCAGTAATATAATTTGCTCCACGAAAAGCAGCTTTGGTAAGAGGAGTATTTTCAAACTTTGGTAATCCCACGCTATCTGCACGGACTCCATTAGAAACTAAACTTTCAAATATAGTCGGCTCTTGCTGCAAAACTAGCGGATCAGGCGCATCATTAAATTGAATAAGCTGCGCAAGTTTACCAGTTTGAGAATTCTTTTGCGTGTAACCGGTCATGCAAGTAAGACCAGGACATGTGCCTGTTCCAAAAGTAGCCATTGCAGCAACAGTTGTGCTTGGAACGCACGTGCTAATTGGTCGTTGATTTATTGATTCGTTAAGCAAGGATCGTAAATAAGGAGCGTGACCTTTGCGCATAAGAATATTCCAGTATCCTAAACCATCTATTAACACTACAATTGCAGAATTAGATTTAGGGAAACCAAGACTTTCTCGCAAAGCGTGTGGATCGTTATGAATAGCTGTTTTAACAGGAGCATCTATTGCATCACTTAAAGCTGGAAGAACCGAAGATATATGTAACGCTCCACCAAGATTTTTTTCATTAAAATCGTAAGAAAAATTTTCATTAACTGCGGAATTAGAAAAATCACCGTACTTAACATTACCAACAAATTGCAAAAGATCATTTTCAGACGGTATTTCAGCACTCATACTTACTATTGAACCACTTATATTGCATTGAACAAAACGCGAATAACAAATATTNATWTCATGCTTTATTTGTGGGCTTATTCACGTTCCTTGGATTTATTACTACGGAATTGCAAATGGCGTCTTAACATTGGTGATTTTGTGGCGAGTAATAAAGCGTCCACAAGGTCACCCTATTGATGAAAGCGATTTGTAAAGATTTAAGACTTATTGGCAATCTACCATTACGTTGAGTATTAAGTTTTGAGTACATCATATTGCTGCAAAGAATTGCAATATTTATACTAGAAATACAAAATACATACGAACGAGAAGCAATGTACATGAATTAACTACAATGCTCACGAACAAAACAGCAAATTGGAAAGAAGGCAACTCATGAGCAAGGACTCTATAAAAGTTATTAAAAAAACGCTTATTTGGATTCTTAAGTGGGCATTATTTACAGCAGTTGAGTTCCTTCTTTTGTATGTTGCAATTATTTCTTGGAATCATGATTTTGCACAGTTCATGGACGAATACAGTGATGCTATTATTCCATTTATGGCAGCAACCGGAGCCATGGCAGCAACAATGATTCGCGACGAAGGCACTATTCTTGAAGTCAAAGATTAAGGTGGTTGTAGATTATTTTGCGGATTGAATTGAAGCCTCTTGGCGAGCAACGTCAAGTGCTTTGTTGAAGGCATCGCTAGTCCAACTTGCTCCAGCAACAACCGAAATATGCAAATCTTTCAACGGTTTTCCAACGATTTTTCCTGGAATAGCCTTTGAGAATGCATCCATATGGCCTCTTGAAATCGGCGTAAACGGATGAAGCGTCATTTGCACATCGCTAACATTTCCATTTGCAACACTTAAGCGCACATCAAAACTGTCTTCTGCAACCGGACCATACGTAGCTTTGACTTTATAGTCGCCATCTTTGTAATTGCCAGTGTCTGTTTTAGGCTGATTCTGCTGGTTCTGAGAATCCTCACTTTGCGCAGAAGATTTAGATTGCTGAGCACCAGCATCGTACTTTCCAGAAGGATTACCACCATCATCCGCGCTTTGACCAGAATTGCCAGCAAACTCATCGTTCATCGGCACAGCGCTCGGCTCGCCGCAAGCAGAAAACATAGCGGACGATGCAGCTACAATCGCAAGCGCAGCAACGGTTTTCGTAACTTTTTTGGATTTCAAATCGTCGCGTGAAACATCGTGAAACATATTATCTGAAACCATAAAATCATCGCCTTTAAATCTTGTATATTTTAAAACCTTGCGCAACTAATCATCTAAATTCGCTAATTTAGGCGACTTAGTAGGCTCATGGTCTTGCAAAGCTTCCGCAACGCTTTCATCAACGTGAGCACTCGTAAACGCAGGCTTGCCGCCAATCGCCTCGTATACTTTACGCGCATCCTCATTATTCCAGCGCTCACCAACAAGCACACCGTGATTAAGCATAATTTCGCGATCCGCGCATTGAGCTACCAAAGAATCGTGAGTTACAACAATAATCGTCGTGCCTTGCTTGTGTAGCTGCTTAAACAAGTCGAGCACAATCTGCTCATTTTTTTCATCCAAATTGCCAGTCGGCTCATCCGCAAGAAGCAACTTAGGGCAGTTAATAAGCGCACGAGCAACGCAAACACGCTGCTGCTCGCCACCAGAAAGCTGGCTTGGCAAATGGTGAGCGCGATCCTTTAAACCCACGCGATCCAAAGCATCCATTGCTTGAGCTTCGTCAACAACCGAATGATAGTATTGCGCAACCATCACGTTTTCAACTGCCGTTAAATGCGGCACAAGATAAAACTTTTGAAAAACTAAGCCGATTACGTTTTTACGAACGTCTGCAAGCTGACCTGCGTTCAAATCCTCAAGTTTGCGGCCTTGCAAAGACACGGAACCCTTGGACGGCGAATCCATGCAGCCAATAATGTTCATGAGTGTTGTTTTGCCAGAGCCACTGGAGCCAACAATAGAAAGCCACTCACCTTCTGGCACAGTAAGCGACAAATCGTCAACCGCACGAAGAGAGCCGTAAATCTTGGAAATATGATCCAAAGTCAACAGCATTTTTGACTTAGACTCCGCGCTATCTAACTTATTTTCTATATTCTCTGTCATATTAAATCCTTAACTCAAATCTTAAACAATCTCTAAATTTACGCTTAAAACTATTCTTCCCGAAGTACAATCGCAGGGTCAATTTTTGAAGCACGCAAAACAGGCGGCAACGCAGCAACGCAAGACGCAGCAACGCTAAATACAATAGAGAACACGACTAGCCACCAATTCACGCCCAAATCTCTCGAGAACACCATTGCCGCAAGTAAACGCGCAAACACATACCCTACTGCCGTACCAGCAATACCGCCAACGAAGCCATATAATCCAGCTTCAGCAGTAAACTCCACGCCAATACTCCGTGCGCTCGCACCCAAAGCTTTGCGCAAACCAATTTCATTTCGACGCTGCTGCACAATCGAAGAAATCGTAGTGCTCACGCCAACCATCATCAATACTAGAACAACTAGCGATACAATGCAGAACAGGCTGCGAAGCATAGTGATAATACCAGTGTCAGCAGCAGTAACTTTAGTAACTTGCTGAGCGCGCACGCGCATAGAAGTCATGTCGTTAATACTTCTCACAACCGCATCAACGCTAGGTGAAGAAGACGAGTAAGCAATTACATCTGCTCCACGCTTAACTCCCGTAAGAGAATTTACATCTGCGTTTAGCGCATATAGCATAGAATCCTCTGCACCGCCTGTATCCAAAATGCCACAAACGCGGAAAGTTGTGCCGTGAGTATCCATAATATCCGTTGAGACTCTGCCTTCAACGAGCTTTTGTTGAGATGAATTTTGCGCAGACTGATCTGAAGAATTTGCAGCAGAATTTTGCGCTTGATTCTCTGCTGGCTTCTCTACAGACTGATTTGTAGACTTATTTGCAGATTCACTTGCAGATTTATTTGCAGACTTCTCTGCTGGCTTATGCGAGCCGACAGTATTATCCGAAGATCTATACGCAATCGCAATTCGAGAGCCTATTTTTAAGCCCATCGCAAGAGCTACATCTCGCCCAACCATAACATTTCCACTGCTAGGCCAAGAGCCGTCTACATTCCAATGCTTATTAAGAGACTTTACTGAACGAACGTCTATTCCTGCTAAAACATATGGAGCTGCGTTAATACGCACGTTTTCGTAACGATATGTAGCAGATCGCATAGCACCTTTTGCAAGAACCATATCGTTTGTGTGCAAAACCATCGCGCGATCAATACCGTTTTTCCACTCACCCTCAATTGGAGTTACGATAATATTCGCTCCATAAGCACGCATTTCATCGCTCATTTGCTGAGGCACAACCAGGCAGATTGCAGCTAAACAAAACAGCGTAGCAGCACCAACAAGCGTTGCAATAACAGCCATCAAAGCACGCGATTTTCTACGAAATACCGCGCTAAATAGCATGGTAATAAACATAGAATTGTTGGAAGTCATATAAGATTTACCTGCCATGAAGCACCTCCGCAGGACGCACACTCAAAATCGAACGAATCGACGAGCCTGCAGCCGCAAGCACAGTCAACGCAAGCAGCACGAACACCAGAACAAATACCATTGGTCGGAACAAAATCGAAGAGCCAAACACTGCGAAACCAATAATCTGCGCCACCGCAAATCCCAAAGCCATGCCGAGTAACGCTCCACCAAACGCAATAACCGCAGTTTCCATAAGCATAAGACGAGCAACAGCACCATCACGCGCACCCAAAGCCTTAAGCAATGCAAGCTCGCCAGAACGCTCAGAAATTGAAGCAGCCATAAGATTCGCCACAGCAACAGCAGCAGCAATTAAACTCAACGCAGTCATCAAAACCATAACAGCACGCGTCTTATTTAATACGTTACCCTGCAACGCCGCAACTTGACGAACCTGCTTTGCAACAGCTCCAGGAATTACCTCCTCAATTTGGTAAGTAATCGAACTCGGGTAAGCAGTGCAATACCAAGTTTCCCACTCTTCCTGGCTGAGCGCTGCCGGATTTTTAGCAGCCTTTCGCGCTAAATCATTTTCAGGAGTAGTAAGCGCCTTTACTTCAATCGAATCAACCTTATTCGGCTTATTTGCAAGGCTTTGAGCATCGCTAGAACTCGCGTAGATTGCGTTATTGTCATCGTCGCCAGAATCGTATACGCCAACCAAGCGCAACGAAACCTCGCGTCCGTCACGAATCAAACGCAAACGCTGGCCAAGTTTTAAGTGCAAACGATCAGCTAGCTGCGCACCTACCATTGCTTCAGATTTATTATCTTTTGCCCAACGACCTGCATTAATCTTCCACCAAGAGCGCAAACCTCTAACACCAACAACCGTTGTTTCCCCGGAAGCGAGCGCAAGCTTGCGATTAAACCAAGTTCCAACAATAGGCACTACCAAATCGCCAGAAGATTTCGCTTCAAGATTTGCATGAACAGTTATTTTCGGCGCAAAATTAGTGATATTAAACGCCCAGAAAATCATTTTAATTTTTGCAGCGTCTGATTCCTTCAAAAAAGCAGTAGACTCGTGGCTTTCCACAGCCTTTAAACTCCCAGAACCATTAGTATCAATCTGCTCTCGAGAAGCATACAAATCATTTACAACAGCGCTAGATTTTGGCTGAACCACAATATTTGAACCATATGAACTAAGCTCTGCGTTAATTTTGTCTCCAACGTCATACACAACGCTAAGCATTGACACGCTAACGCACGCGCTTAAGCACACTACGAGCGCAATTAACACACGCTTTTTCAATTGCCGCACAAGAGATCGAGCAACCATGCGCATCATAAACATAGCAACTCTCCCTTACTTAAAATGCGAACTGAGCACGTCTAAATCAGCAGTATGAATTGTGATTTTGCCATGCCCAGCCTTATACGGGAACGGAATCGGATTGCAACCACCTTTAAAACCGATAGTTGCCAAATTAATTGCTACATCGCACTTACGGCAAATAATCTTACCGTCTTTTTCATAGTAGCCTGCATCGCCGCAGTTTTCGCAAGCATCTAATCCGACGCCATACGCTCCACCATTCTTTTTAATGATTATAAAACGCATAACAGTGCCATCTTTTGCTTTGTATTGGAAACGATGCAAATGACCATCTGAAACTTGAACGTAATTAATAGTTGCAACACCATCGTGCAATTCATACGGTTCTGGAGGCGTAAGAGTTGGCTTAATATTCATAATAGATACGCCTACAGTAAGCGTAAGTATTACTGTGATAGCAGCCAAAAGAGCTGCGAGCGCAGACTTTCGAGATTTCCTTTTAAACGCTCGCTTCGTGCGAATTTCTGCTGCATTTTCACCAACTACAGCCGTTTTAAAGCCGATTATTACAGACACAGCAGCAGGAATCATGAACACGCTAATTTGCGCCATAATCATTAACGGAGCATTATTAATTAGCCAAACAAGCACGCTGAAAGAAAAGTCATCCATATAAAGCAGAATGCTTCCTTGCATAATCTGCAAAAGTGAAGTTATGTGTTGCACTAGCAGAATAATCATGCTTAAAACTACAGCAATTTTGAAGCAAATCGCGTTAGATGTAGTGCGTAAAGAACGCACCATAAGACTTAAGCAGATAGCAGCAATAACACCAAGCACAAAACCAAGCGCGCGAAGTAACATGTCTGATGTAAAAGGCGGAGTGCTTGAATCTACGAAAATAGTAAGCTGCAAAATAACATCTGGCAAAGCATAAAACACAGTAAATGCTAAGCAACATGCACCAATTGCGTTGCTTATGTGCATTAAAAGCGGGCAATTACGCCAATTTCTTATTATTTTGTGTGAAAAAATAACCACAATAATTGCAGCAATATCAAGCGGAACCGCAATACACAACGCCGGCATATTAATAAAGTTTCGCTGATTAATTACCACAGATGCGCGGAGTATAGCAAAAATAAGAGCTGCGACTGTGCCTGCAGACAGCCCATACAATCTCCAACGTGCACTTAGAGGCTTATCTCGCCCCTCACCAACAGTAAGAGATGTGCTTAATCCCATTGTGAGTAGCGCAAGAGGGAGCAGCCCAGGCATAACTGCCACAAACAGTCTGAGCATAACTCCCTCCTTTGCTATTACTTATTATTTACTAAAATTATTAATTAATCGCTAATTATTAACTAGCTATCACTACCACTGACGAGGAGTGTACTTCCAATCGTCGAAGGTTGCCTTAATTGGCTCAGTCCAGAAGCGACCAGTTACGCCGGTAGCAGGATCGACGTGAAGCATCCAACCCTTCTTTTCTGGGGATTCAATAGAAAGCACGAGCTTGTAATTTCCAGCCTTGTCAAGCTTAACGTTTGCACCGTAGTGAGGGCCATCGGAAGCGTTCATCTGCATAAAAGTACCCTTGCCAACGGATTCACCGCTTGCCTTATCGACAATCTCATAATTCACAGTCAAATCTGGAATGAACTCGCCCTTACCGTAGCCAAGCTTTGTACCTTTTTGGTTAGCGTGGATATCGGCTTCAAGGTGGAAGCTTGCTTCACTTGCCTTCAAACCCATACCGGCTGGGAGCATATCAACTGGCTGGAAGTACACGGCACCAATAGTAAGAGGTCCAATGTTCTGATCTTGGTGAGGACCAACTGGAACCTCCTCAAAGCCCTTATCGCCGCCCTTGTCATCAGCCTTGTCGTCAGCCTTCTGCTCGGTTGCTTGTGACTTAGCATCAGTTTTAGCTGAATTGCCATTAGAACCGCATCCAGCGAGCGCAAGCAGTCCAGCAAGAGCCAAAGCTGCAATTGCCATCATTTTATTATTCTTCATATCTAACCTTCTGTGTTTRTWKTTAGTTATTTTTTAGTTTTGCTGCATTTTTTGCATTGCATAGTAAGCTGCACCAATAATTCCAGCCTCATTATGCAATGTTGCAACAACAATAGGAGTTTTAATATCGATATGCGGCAAGAACTTTTCGCTTACGCGGCTAACGCCACCACCGACAACAAACAAATCTGGGTTGAAATACTTTTCCATCAAGCCGTAGTACTTAGTCAAACGCTTAGCCCACTTCTTATAGCCCATATCCAACTTTTCACGAACAGAAGAAGCAGCGTACTTTTCAGCATCGCCCTTACCTTTTTCAAGCTGAATATGACCAAGCTCAGTGTTTGGAATAAGCACACCGTTGTAAATCAAAGCCGTGCCGATACCAGTGCCAAGAGTAGTAGCAATAACCAAGCCATCCTTGTCTTTTGCCGCACCAAAACGCTGCTCAGCTAAACCAGCAGCATCAGCATCGTTAACTACTGTTACAGGACGACCACACGCCTCACTAAAGACTTCAGTAACATCAACACCAATCCAAGACTGGTCAAGATTTGCCATAAAATCGAGCTTCTTACCAGGCTTAATTGGAGCAGGGAACGCAATTCCAACAGGAACATCTGCAGGTACTTCAAAATGTTCAAGCTGCTGACGAACAATATCTGCAACTGCTTGAGGCGTAGAAACCGCAGGAGTGAGAATTTTGTATCGAGGTTCTGCGAACTCTCCCTTTTCCAAATTTACTGGAGCAGCCTTAATACCGGATCCACCAATATCGACGCCAAATGCTTGTGCAGTGTCAATCATTTCACTAACACTCCCCTCTGAATGTGTGCTGTATGGACAATTACCAGTATTCTATCGTATATTTGATACGACACGCTTACTGTTTACTAACTTCTACTTCAACGAAGGCATAGGTTTCCAGTCTTGATCGTGCAAAATTTTTCGAGAATCAATCCAGCCGGTAAACAATTTACCAATACCCGAAATAATATGCTCACGATCGACAGCAATCAAACGAATAATCTCTTTAGCAGCTGTTAAAGCAGTTCCAAGCGCAAACATAAACGGACGAAAATCGCCATGAACCATAAAGTAGCGAGCCATAAAGCCTCTATTTCGCATAATATGATAACGATTCATGTCAGATGTTGAATTTAGCTGACGCACTCCTGCAATATCCCAATTAGGAATATCACGAGTGCGACGAAGAATAATATCCGGAACAACAATAGGGTTCGTAACCTTACTCGCAAGATACCCGTAAGTAGTATCATCCCAGTAAATAAAGTAGCGCGAATCCGGGAAGCCGATTTTTTCAACTATATCTCGACGAATCAAGCCGCCCTCAAAACACATCGTATTCATAACTTTGTATCCAGCTCTGCCGAAAGCAGCAGGAGCAATAGGATTTGGAATACCAAGCGGAACCAAAAAATCATACTGCCAGTAGAAATTACCGCCGTCGTAATCTAAACGACTTCCTTGAACAACAGCGTGACGCTTAGTCCAAGGAGCAAGACGCTCAATAGATTCAGGCACTGTTTCAACATCGTCATCCATAACCCAGAACCACTTAGCTCCAAGTTCATAAGCTTTTTTAACACCAGCACTAAAACCGCCAGCACCACCAAGATTTTCATCTTGCGGAGCATACACAACATGAAGTTCATTGCCTTCACAATCTTTTTGAGCTTTACCCCAACGATTAGTTAAAGAAGCTTCAAGACGAGCAACCATTTCGCCGGTTGTGTCACTGCACTCATTGTCAACAACGACAATACGCCAAGGGCATTCTTTTAAACATTCAAACGAATGAAATAAATTCTCCAAAAGCTCTTGACGCTTATAAGTGACAACAACAATAGCTAATTTATCAATGCTAGTTGCGTTATTAGTACTAATTTTTTTTGATGCACTCGTATTGCTCATACTTGTATTCTCGCACCTACCCTCGCCACACAATTATCACAACAATGTTCTTAGCATGAGATACAAAAGAATAGTTAGTTTCAGGGAAGGTGAAAATCCTTACTGGCGGTAACAAAATACGTGTTTCATGCGTTTTTGAAGCCCGCGAGCAGCTTACAAGCTGCTGATTCGGTTAAATTCCGAAGCCAACGGTTACAGTCCGGATGAAAGAAACGGAGACCCATCATGGGCATTTCTAATACAAATAATCACCAAACTTATGCAAAGAACTCTAACTGGTCTAGCGAAAAAATAGCAAAATACGCTCTATTCGTGGCACTTTCAATGGCTGTAAGTTTCATAGAATTTCCACTTATTCCAGACCTCAGCTATCTTAAATACGATCCTTCTGGAATCGTGTGTCTCGTAGCAGGATTCGCGTATGGTCCTGCAGCTGCAGCAATCGTAAGCATACTCGGCTTTGCACCACACTTATTTACCAATCCACTCGGCACAGTTATGGCAGTGCTAGTATCTTTAGGAGCTAGCGTTACAGCAGCAATCGTATACAAAAAAATGCATACCAAAAAAGGCGCAATCATTGCACTTTTGGCAGGCTCGATTGCTGCTATTGCTCTTGCAATAGGTGGAAATCTTGTTATTACTCCTCTTTACGCTCACATAACTGTTTCGCAGGTTGCGGCTCTTATTCTTCCAGCATTACTGCCATTTAATATTATTAAACTTGCTTTGCACGTAGTAGTAACTTTGCTTATTTACAAACCAATTTCTAACCTGCTACACGAAAATAAATAATTATCCCAAACGGAATAGTTATGCATAATATCAGCACAAGTAATAGCATGAACGAAGCTAAGAAGCACATGATTGAAAACAATGCGCAAGTAGTGTTGCGAAATATTTGCTTTAGCTACGATGATGGAAAAACTTGGACGCTTAATAATTTAAGTCTTACAATTAATCCTGGCGAACGCGTGGCAATTGTGGGATTAAACGGTTCTGGTAAATCAACCTTAGCAAAAATTATTGCAGGTTTAACAGCTCCAGATAGCGGTTATGTTACATTGTGCGGCGAAAAAGTTTTTGAAAATACTACTGCTTGTGCTGAATCATATAAAAATGCACGAAAATATATTGGTGCACTTTTCCAAAGTCCTGAAGACCAGATTATTACCACAATTACTGAAGAAGATGTTGCTTTTGGACTAGAAAATTTGCAATTCCCTCAAAAAGCAATGTATGAGCGTATCAGTGAAGCTTTAAAAACTGTTCATATGGAAGATAAACGTTACACTGACCCTAGCACTATGAGCGGCGGACAGCAGCAACGAGTAGCTTTAGCAAGTGCTATTGCTATGAATTCTAAACTGCTTGTTCTTGACGAACCTACTTCTATGCTCGACTCGTTCGCACGTAAAGACGYTGATGCTTTATTTGATAATTTGCACAAAAATGGCACTACTATCGTTCAAATTACACATAATTTTGAGGAATGCAAACGCGCAAATCGCATACTTTTACTAGAAAATGGTAACCTGAAAGAAATAAGCTTTAATGGTTTAAAAACTTACTTTTCTAATATTGAATTAGCAAATAATCATGTAACTAAAATTAGCGACAACAAGAACTTAACAGATAGCAGATTCAAAGAAAATAAGTCAGATATCGCTGTAGAAATTTCCGGACTAACTGTTCAATATGATAAAACTTCTCCAGCTGTTATTGACGATTATTCACTAACTGTTAAAAGCGGCGAAACAGTTGCAATAATGGGCGAAAACGGCTGCGGTAAATCAACTCTTGCTAAAACAATGTGTGGATTGTTAAAAGCCAATTCAGGAAATATAACAGTACATGGCATATCTGTTAAAGGTAAAACATCTAGAATAATACGACAAAAACTACATCAAACAATTGGCTACGTTATGCAACTGCCAGAACAACAGCTTTTTGCTGATACAGTACGGAACGATGTCGCTTATGGGCCAAAAAATTTTGGGCTAAAAGACAGTGCTCTTAAAGAACGTGTGGATGAAACACTACGCTTACTGAACCTTGAGAATTTGGCTGAAAAATCACCTTTTGCGCTTTCTGGAGGTCAGCAGCGTCTTGTTGCAATAGCTGGCGTTTTAGCTTGCAAGCCACGCGTACTCGTACTGGATGAGCCAACAGCTGGATTAGATTTTGAAGCTGCGTTACGTATCCGAAAAATTCTTGGAATGCTACATAATCAAGGCGTAACCATAATACTTATTACGCATAATCTTCAAGAAGCAGAAAATTTAGGCGCAAGACTAGTAACATTAAAAACAAGGAATAAAGCAAGCAATAAAGAATGCAGCACAGCAAAAAATATTGAAAATACCAAAAACAAAGAAAGTTCCACAAAAGCAAAAACAACTTCACTACTTAAATCTTTTGACCCACGCGCGACGCTTCTATCATGCTTTATTCTTATGCTAAGTGCTTTTAGTATTACTAACTACATACAGTTAGCTATTCTTGCTTTTGTAACATTTACTCTAACTGTTGCTGCAAAAATACCATTCGTTAAACTTATTGCTTCGCTGCACATGATTATTGCAATATTTGTTTTCTCCGGACTACTGAACATTCTCGCAGTGCGAACCGGCACAGTGCTAGCAAATATTGCAACTATTCCTATTACAACCGATGGAATTAACTATGCAATACTTTTTGCAACACGATTCTCGCTTGTTATTATCATTGGAGCAGTTCTAGTATTAACAATGAGTCAGACAACGCTTAACGAATCTTGCACACGATTACTATCACCACTTCGACATATTGGAATACCAACGCAAGAAATAGCACTTATTATGAGCCTAGCGCTACGGTTCTTGCCAACACTTAGTGCAGAAGCGCACTCTGTGGCACTAGCGCAAATCGCTCGAGGAAGTAGCATTCGAGATGGTTCTTTTAAACAACGAGTACACGCCATAACAGCTTTAATTGTGCCAGGTTTTGCAGAAGTAATTCGCCATGCTGACATTCTTGCGCTCGCATTAGATGCACGCTGCTACGCGCCTGGAGCTGAAAGAACTCACTTGCACTCATGGAAAATGCATATAAAAGATGTACTGCTATTAGTAGTTACTCTTTGTGTTGTAAGCGCGATTATTGTGTGCAAAATGCTACCTTTGTAATAAAAAATTTTGAAAATATTTCACCTTTTGCAGCAAGCGCAATAAATACGGAATAACTACGGAATAAATGCGCAATAAATAAATTTGTAWKATNRYRTRYAASANAYWSGCAATATACTGTATAATCCGTTAAGCACTATGTAATTTATGTAATATTTGCGTTATAAAACTTGCATTTGAAAGGACTCCTTATGGCATTGACAAAGAAGCAGATTAAGCAGCTTCGCGCGCTCGCTAATACGCTTAGCCCACTTTTATACGTTGGCAAGAACGATATTACTGATGCAGCTGTGAAGCAAGCAGACGAAACCATGCAGTACCACGAGCTCATGAAGTGTGCTGTGCAAGATGGTTCCGGATTAAGCGCCAAAGAAGCTGCTGATGCACTTGCTCAAAAGCTCGGTGCCGAAGTCGTGCAAGTAATCGGCAATCGTTTTGTTTTGTTCCGCGTATCCCCATTAGACAGCGTTGAACACATTATGCTTGTGCGTGAATAAATGAATAAAACATTTACGAATTAGTTTTATTATTTTTATTTTCAGAATTGTGAAGAATGGCACGGATTTGAGATAAGCGTTGAGTAAGCTCATGCTCGTAGCCACGATTCGACGGCTGATAGTATTCGCGACCAACTAGCTCATCTGGCATATACTGTTGCGATGCCACAGCACCCGGATAATCGTGAGCATACTTGTACCCGTCATGGTTTCCCCAACTTTTCATCAAAGCAGTCGGGGCGTTGCGTAAATGAAGAGGCACTTGACCAATATTTCCAGCATCAACGTCTTGCAAAGCCTTATTAATAGCGTTATAGCTTGCGTTTGATTTAGGAGCAGTTGCTACAGCAATCACAGCTTCAGAAAGAATAATGCGCGCTTCCGGCATTCCGATTAAAGCAACAGCTTGAGCTGCAGCAACAGTTACTTGCAAAATTTGCGGAGCTGCCATACCAACTTCTTCTGCAGCAGCAATCATAATTCGCCTGGCAATGAAACGCGGGTCTTCCCCAGCTCTAAGCATTCGCGCTAAGTAATGCAAAGAAGCGTCAACATCACTTCCACGCATCGATTTAATAAAAGCAGAAATCACATCGTAATGATCGTCGCCATCTTTGTCGTAGCGAACTGTGGTAGTGTCCATTACATTAGACACAATATCTGAAGTAATAACAGGTTTCTTTTTGCCGTGTTGCAGCGCTAAATCTCCTGTTATTGCTCCTGCTGCAGCTTCTAAAATAGTAAGAGTTTTACGAGCGTCTCCCCCGCTTAAACGAATAATTGAATCTATTGCGTCTTCGTCGATTTTAAGCTGATTGTTCAGCCCATTTTCGCTAGTTACTGCTCGTTCTATAAGAGTATGCAAATCTTCAACACTAAGAGAGTCAAGTTTAACAACAACAGACCTACTTAAAAGCGGCTTAATGATCGAAAAACTTGGGTTTTCTGTGGTTGCTCCAATAAAAGTTACGTCGCGATTTTCTACGCTTGGGAGCAGAGCATCTTGCTGAGATTTAGAAAAACGATGAACTTCGTCAATAAACAGAACTGTTTCTTGGCCTTTGCTAACTAAACGCTCGTGCGCGCGGTCAAGCACAGCACGAACATCTTTAACACCAGAAGTTACAGCAGAAAGCTCTTCAAACACGCGACCAGACTGGCGAGCAACAATATACGCTAAAGTAGTTTTTCCAACTCCCGGAGGACCAAAGAGCACAACAGAACTTGGAGCAGTAAGAGAGCCTTTCGACTGAGGATTTGCAAGCCTACGCAAAGGCGAACCTTCTTTTAGAGCATGCGACTGCCCTAGCACGTCTTCAATACTACTCGGGCGCATACGCACTGCCAACGGACGAGTTACATTACTCGGCGCGCTACTTGCTGCAAATAAATCCTGCTCCATAAATACCAGCTTACACTACATATAGAACAAACGTTCGATTGCATTCTGCGTTCTGTGTTTTGCATTCCGTTAGCACATTTTTAAAAATCACACGTGCGAAACTTGGTAATCAAAGAACACAACTTCACCTTCGTCTTGAGTTGTATCTAAATCGACAACGCCAGTAATAGCCCAATTATGATCCCCGTCTGGATCGTCAATAATCTGCCGAACTTTCCACGAATGTTCACTCTTCTCAAGTGAATCATCCAAAATAAACAAGTCGCCACTTCGAGCCTTGGCATCGATACCAACATACTCGTGCTCTTCGTAGTAATCGTCAAGAACATCATTCCACTCGTGAACTCCGTAACCCCAAGCCTTGTCAAGCTCTCCTAAAGTATCCGCATCTTCCAAATCCATAAGTTGCACACGACGGAACATTGCGTTTCGAATCAACACAATAAGTCCACGACGATCTTCAACTACAGACTCAGAAGTTCCAGGCGCAGCCGTAGTTACAGCGCTAGCTTCAGCATCCGATCCTCCAGCACTCTCCCACTCGTCAACAAGACTAGAATCAATAGAGCGCACAACAAGACGAAGCCACGAAATAATATCGCGCAATTCTTCGTTAAGCATGTCTTCTGGCACAGTGCGAGCAAGCGAACGGTAAGCATCCGAAAGGTAACGAAGAAGCGTTCCCTCACTTCTAGCAATACCATAACGAGAAATATAGCCAGTAAAATCGGAAGCAGTTTCAACCATGTCTCGAAGTACAGATTTAGGCTTAATCCAGTAGTCGTTTGCCCACGGCACGTCCTTGCGATATTGCGCAAAAACAGGAGCTAGCAAATCCTCAAGAGGCTTAGGATAGCTAACTTCAGCTAAGCGTTCCATGCGCTCCTCGTAATCAATGCCATCGTCTTTCATTCCAGCCATTGCAGCATCGCGAGCCTTACGCTCCTGCGCGCGAAGAACAGGCTTAGGGTCATCCAGAGTTGCTTCAACCATAGAAATTACGTCAAGTGCATAGCTTTCAGATTCTGGGTCAAGAAGTTCCAAAGCGGCAAGCAAGAACGGAGAAAGCGGCTGATCTAGAGCAAAACCCTCTGGCATAGCAACATCAAGATCATAATCACAAGAACCGCCCTCGCGCTTTTTACATTCAATAACTTGAGTATCGAGCAGAGTTTGGAAAATATCGTTGCAACGTTCAAGAAGTTTTTCTTTATCTTGCGGCTTTTGAGCACTATCTTCAATAAGTTTTTCAACGCGCGCTCTAGCATCTCCACCTTGCGTAACTTCGTTCAAAATCATTGAGTGAGTTACAACCATGTGCGGATTCAAAGTTTCTGGAGCACTTTCAATAAGCTTAGTAAATGTTGGCTCGCCCCAAACAACAAAGCCTTCTGGAGCCTTCTTACGCTTAACTTTTTTAAGCTTTTTAGGATCGTTACCAGCTTTTGCAATAGCTCGCGCGTTTTCAATCTCAAACTCTGGAGCCTCTGCAACTACTAAGCCTTCGGTATCGAACCCCATTCTGCCTGCACGACCTGCAATTTGATGAAACTCGCGAGCGCGAAGCTTTCTACTACGATTCCCATCAAATTTTGTAAGAGCTGTAAGCACAACCGAGTGAATCGGCACATTAATGCCAACGCCGAGAGTGTCTGTGCCGCAAATAACTGGTAGCAGTCCTTGCTGAGCCAGCTGCTCGACGAGCCTGCGGTAGCGAGGAAGCATGCCAGCATGATGCACTCCAACGCCGGTTCTAAGTATTCTTTGCAAAATTTTGCCGAAACCTGTAGTAAATTTAGTACCTTTAATGGCTTGAGCAATTTTGTCTCGCTGCTCTTTGCTTGAAACTCCCGTACTTGCGAGCGCTTGCGCTGTTTCAAGAGCCGCGTCTTGCGAAAAATGAACTACGTAAATTGGCGTTAAACCCTTGTTAAATAAGAGTTCTACAGTTGTTGCAAGCGGTTTATCTGTGTACTCGTATTCGAGCGGGATTGGTCTTGGAGCGTCTGCAATAATATCTACGTTTCTTTTTGTTGATTTTTCTAAGCGTTCCGCAATATCCGTTACGTCTCCAAGAGTTGCACTCATAAGTAAGAATTGCGTATTTGGAAGTGTAAGCAGCGGAACTTGCCAAGCCCATCCACGCTCTGGATCACCATAGTAGTGGAATTCGTCCATTGCAACGCAATCAACTTCAGCATTTACGCCTTCACGTAAAGCTTGATTTGCTAAGATTTCCGCCGTGCAGCAGATTATTGGAGCATCCGCATTAATATGCGAGTCGCCTGTAATCATACCAACGTTGTCACGCCCAAAAATAGCTACTAAATCGAAGAATTTTTCGGATACGAGAGCTTTAATTGGCGCAGTATAGTAGGAGCGTCTGCCGGTGGCGAGTGCTGTGAAATGCATGCCGAGTGCTACTAGAGATTTTCCAGAACCTGTTGGAGTGTTTAAAATAACGTGGTCTCCTGCAAGCAAATCCATGATGGATTCTTCTTGATGCGGCCACAAATCTACATGTTTGTTATCTTTAACCCAATCAACAAATACTTGAAAAATCTCATCTTCGCTAGCATGATGCAAATCGAAAGCTAACTCGCTCAAACCAGCCATATACGCTCCTACTTTACTTAACCCTAACTTACTTGTGACTTAATCGCGCTTTATTTGCGCTTCTTCTTATCTCGTACTTTTACGGAGATTTGAATAGGAGTTCCCTCGAATCCAAATTCTTCTCGAAGTGATCGCTCAATAAAGCGACGGTATCCGTGCTCTAAGAAGCCGGTTGTGAATATTACGAAACGCGGAGGACGCGTAGAAGCTTGCGTAGCAAATAAAATTCGCGCTTGCTTTCCACCTCGCAAAGGATGCGGATGAGCAGACTGAATACGACCTAAGAAAGCGTTGAGCTTGCCTGTAGGAATACGCTTATCCCAGCTGTCTAAAGCTGTTCGCATAGCGCGCGCAAGACGATTCGTATGCCATCCTGTCTTTGCAGAAAGATTTACGCGCTCAGCCCAAGTTACGCGCTCAAACTCAGTTTTCCATAAGCGTTCCATGCGCTGTCTGGAAAATTCGTCCATCAAATCCCACTTGTTAAACACAAGTACGATTGCGCGACCTGCATCCACAGCCTGGCTCATAACTTTCAAATCCTGCTCTGCAATAGGCTGGGAAGAATCGAAAAGAATCAAAGCAAGTTCCGAGCGTTCAATCGCAGCTTGCGTACGAAGTGAAGAATAGTATTCAGCACCCGTAAGCTTGTGCTGCCTGCGCTTAATACCAGCAGTGTCAATAAACAGCCAATCCTCGCCGTCAACTCGCACAACCTCATCAACAGGGTCACGAGTAGTTCCAGCCAAATCGTTTACAACAGATCGCTCTTCATGAGCTAAATGATTCAAAAGCGAAGACTTACCAACGTTTGGACGACCTACTAAAGCAACTCTGCGAAGTCCTTCTGGAGTTAAGAATCCTGAAGTTTTATTCGCTTTCTTCAAAGAATTGAGAGCTGCATCAAGCAAATCTCCAACGCCTCTGCCGTGCATTGCAGAAATTCCGTAAGGCTCACCCATTCCGAGCTTCCAAAACTCTGCAGTCAAATACTCGCTTCTAGCATCGTCAACCTTGTTAACTGCCAGAGTAATAGGCTTACCTGCAGCGCGAAGCATTGAAACAATACGCTCGTCTGTAGCTGTTAAACCAACTTGACCATCTACTAGGAAAATCACAGCATCGCTTAAACGCACTGCTACTTGCGCTTGTTGAGCAATAGAAGAATCAATGCCTTCAACATCTGCTTCCCAGCCGCCAGTGTCAACCAGCTTAAAGTTAGTTCCAGCCCACTCAGCGTCGTAGCTTACGCGATCTCTCGTAACACCTGGAGTATCTTCTACAACAGCTACACGATGACCCAAAATACGATTGACAAGCGTTGATTTTCCAACGTTTGGTCGACCTATAATGGCGATTACTCCAACAGCTTTAGAGTCTTTTGCATCGTCTTGACTTACTTCGTCGCCTCGAAGAAGCGCACGGTCTTCATCGTCAAGATCGTAGCCTTCAAGATTAGCAGCATAGCGGTCGTACTCATCTTGCTCGATAGCAGCGTCAACCATTTCAACAAGAGCATCGAGAGTCTGCTCAAAAGTCAAATCAGAATTATCTAGCGTTGTAACACCGTCTGCTGCTTGAAGAAAATGCGTAACTTTAGCATCTTTAGCGTCACGAGCGTGAATATCGTCTTCTTCAGATTCATTATTTTTAGATTCATTATTTTGCAAATTTTCTTGCGCAATATTCTGCTTGTTTCTGCGAGCTTGACGCACTTCTTCGCGTGCAGTAAGAAGCACTCGAACTTGAGCATTAGGAGCAACAACAGTAGTAATATCGCGTCCTTCTGCAACTATTCCCTCTCCGCCTGAGAAAGAATCTTCATCTGACTCTGAAGCAATATACGCACGCTGAGCAGCAATAAGCATACGGCGAACTGCAGGAATCGAAGATACAGTAGACACATGCGAAGAAACTTCGCTGGAACGCAATTCTTCGCTAATATCCTCACCTTCAACAGTCACTACAGGATTCTTAGGATCAACACTAAAGTCAGCGTCACTTTCAGTAAATAAGGCTCCAACAGCTTCAATGATTTGATTAAAACGTTCAGTATCCGCTGGATTTACAGGATTTCCTTCTTCATCCAATTCAAGCTTCGTGCTTAAGTCAATACCTTGTTTCAAGCACCACCAAGCAGCAGCTCTATACATTGCACCCGTATCTAAATACGCAAAACCGTAGTATTGTGCTAAAGCACGAGAAGTAGAAGACTTACCTACTCCTGCTGGTCCATCAATTGCTACACAAATCACAGGCCAACCTCCTTAGAAAGCGAACGCACTTCTGTTTGAGAAAGCACGCGATACGATCCAGCTTTTAAGTCACCCAATTTAATAGGGCCAATTTGCGTACGAACAAGACGCTTTACAGGGTATCCTACGGCTCCAAAAATCCTGCGAACAATACGATTTTTGCCAGAATGCAACACAACTTTTACCATGGTTGTGTCGTGATTCTGGTCGATTATTGCGCAGCGGTCGAGCTTAATCCAACCATCTTCAAGATTCACGCCTTGCGAAACCAAGCGGCGGCAAACCATACCGTTGATTTTGCCTTCAACAGTTGCAATATAAGTTTTCTCAACCTCATACTTTGGGTGCATTACGTGCTGGCTTAGCTCGCCATCGTTGGTCATTAAAATAAGACCTTCAGAATCGTAATCCAAGCGTCCCATGTGGAAAATTCGCTCGTACTTGTCTCCAACAATATCTCTTAAAGTAAAGCGACCTTTTGGATCGTCCATTGCGCTAAGAACTCGCTTAGGCTTATGCAATGCGAGCGTTACTAGCTTTGTGTTGAACTTTACGCGAGATCCATCAACGCGCACTTTTTGACGTTTTGGATCTACTCGAGTACCAAGTGTTGTAACCAATTCGTCGTCTACTTCAACACGCCCGTCAAGAATAATCTCTTCACACTTGCGTCTTGAACCAAATCCAGCTTCAGCAAGCAGCTTCTGCAGTCGAATGGCGTTCTTGTCATCTGAATGCGCCTGATTGGCGCGGGAATATGCGTTTGGCATCGTTCTCCCAACGTGACCTAAAGAATTACATACATACTTGCGCCAGAATTTACTTAAGAATACGCAATATAAGCAATTCATTACTCATTAACTTACTAAATTTATGTGGCAATTTATTAAATTTGCAATAAATCAAAAAACACCACATCTTCCCATGTTACCGTATGGCATAGCCGTGATAATATAGCCTAGGTTTCATTGTGTTGCAATCATTAACAAAGCGGCACAACTAAAATTAAGGAAAGTTATGATTAAAACTACAGATACACCGTGCAGCACAACTAAAACTGCTGCGCCACTTATTGTTCGTATTGGTACTGAATTTATTGCTACAGCTTTAGCGATGTTCGTTGTTTACACTTTTTATTCTCTTACTACCGTAATGTACGGAATCAACGTTTTAATGATTGCTGCCGGCACTGGTATCGCTTATGCTGCAGCGACATATATTGCATCTAAAGTTTCTGGAGGCCACCTTAACCCTGCAGTAACAGTTGCTTCGATGCTTACTGGACGCACTTCATACACTGCAGGATTATGCTACATTGTTGCCCAAGTTCTTGGTGCTATTGCAGCTGCAGGATTGTTCATTCTTATTATTCCTCAGCAGAATTCAAGCATTAATCCATCACAAGTTGGCCAAGGCTCAGGTTTTGACAAAAAGTATTGGTTTGTTTCAATAGTAAACGGATTCGAAAAGGCATCTCTTTCTGCACGTCAACTAAAAGAAATAAACTTGTCTTTCGGAATAGTATCTGCGTTATTAGTTGAAGTTATTGCTGTTATTTTGATTGTTGCCACTGCATTGCGCAGCACAGACCATGAAGGTAATACTAAATGCGGTTATGCAACACACATCGGTATTGCATACGCAGCTGGCGCTTTCATTACATATCAAATTACAGGAGCTGGTTTGAATCCTGCTCGTTCTACCGGCATTGCATTATTCGCAAACTCTCATGATTTGGAAGTTAAACCACTAAGTCAATTGTGGGTATTCTGGATTGCTCCAATTTTTGCTGCAGCGCTTGTTAGCCTAGTTTTGCTATTAACAAAGCTTCTTTCAAACTCAGCACAAAAACCTGCTGTATCAAATGAAACAAATCCTGCACCAATACAAAACTTTGCAGACACAAAAGCAGATGCTCCTGTAGCACCAGATATGAGCTATGAATACGTTCAAAACGTATCTGACAATAACGTTGCGAACAATCTTTAAGAATAAAATTATAGCAAAAATATAATTGAAGCGTATGTTATAAGCAAACCTATGCCGAGCGTAATACTGATGAAAGAATCAAAGCCAACTGAGCGAACTTTCCAAGGGCTACGCTGACGCATAATTAAGCGCATAACTCCTAGAAGTACAGCCGTCACAGAAATAACAACTGTGGCGGCTTTTACATATCCTATAAATGCCAATAATGCGCAAAGTCCAATAATAATTGCTACAATCCATTCAGCATAAGGTTTACCCTCACGTTTTTCCGACACGTACGGATGTTCCGTTTTAGTGCTTCTAGTCTGATGCTCACTATCTGTCATACTTGTATCATACCTGCTCCGCGATAAGAAAACATGAGTTGTTTTAGGCACTAATACAAAGATGCAGCGCTTGAAGTACACAAACGCTGCATCCATAATATTGATTAATTTATTTGTCTATGAATCTTAGCTAAAGCAATTTTAGTGGAAGAAGTGACGAGTACCGGTAGTGTACATCGTTACACCAGCTTTGCGCGCAGCTTCGAACACTTCTTCGTCGCGAATAGAGCCACCAGGCTGCACGATTGCGCGAACGCCAGCTTCAATCAAAATTTGCGGACCGTCAGCGAATGGGAAGAAAGCATCCGAAGCCGCAACAGCTCCACGAGCACGTTCAGCACCATCAGCCAAAGTATTCGCACGTTCAACAGCCAAATGGCACGAATCCACGCGATTAACCTGCCCCATACCAATGCCAACAGTAGCATTATCATGCGCAAGTAGAATTGCGTTAGACTTTACACAACGAAGCGAACGCCAGGCAAATTGCAAATCGCGCAAAGTATCAGCATCAGCAGGATCTCCAGAAACAAGCGTCCAGTTTTCAGGATTATCACCAACTGCATCAATCTTATCTGCAGACTGAACTAAAGCACCGCCGTCAATAGGATGAACTTGCAAACCTAAAACTGGCGGAGTTGCAACCTTCAAAATGCGGAGGTTCTTTTTTTTAGTGCGAAGCAATTCCAAAGCTTCAGGCTCATAGTCTGGAGCCACAATAACCTCTGTGAAAATTGGACGCACACTTTCTGCCATTTCTAAAGTGACTGTAGTATTTGAAGCAATCACACCACCGTAAGCACTTACAGGATCGCAAGCGTGAGCTTTCTTGTGAGCTTCAGCTGCATTAGTTCCAATAGCTAAACCGCATGGATTATTATGCTTGCAAACAGCAACTGCAATTTGTGGAGCAAAATCCCAAACCGCACGCCAAGCAGCATCCGCATCCACATAATTGTTGTAGCTCATAGGTTTTCCGCCAAGAAGCTCAGCTTGAGCTAAACCGCCCTTATGCAGAGGATCTAAATACAATCCTGCTTGCTGATGAGGGTTCTCGCCATATCGCAGCGTATGCTCTAAGCTCCAAGTGCGCGTGTAGTTTGCAGGAAGCTTCACAGATTCAGCATTTTTACTATCTTCTTCATCATTTGTGTTCAAACTTTCAGGCTTCTGCCATGCTTTACTTGTCCACTCAGATATAGAAGCATCGTAAGCTGCTGTATGAGCAAATGCTTTACCAGCCAAATATTCGCGCTCTTGCAAATTAAAGCCTTCACCTGAAACGATTCTATTAGCTAAAAGCTGGTAATCTGCAGGATCTGTAATAACGACAACAGACTTATGATTCTTTGCTGCAGCACGAATCATAGAAGGTCCACCAATATCAATTTTCTCAATAATTGCATCACTATCAGCACCGCTCATTACAGTGTCTACGAACGGATACAAATTAACTACTACAGCATCAAACGGCTTTATGTTTAGCTTTTCAAGTTGCTTTACATGATCAGCATTACTCATATCTGCAAGAATTCCAGCGTGAATATGCGGATCTAAAGTCTTCACTCTTCCATCAAGACTTTCTGGGAAACCAGTAATGTCAGAAACTTCAATAACATGAACGCCAAGTTCCGCCAATTTAGCAGCAGTAGAGCCGGTTGAAACTACTTCAGTATCAGCCTTTCTAAATGCTTCAGCTAATATTTCAAGTCCTTCTTTATGAAAAACTGAAACAAGAACTCTACGAATTTGCTTTTCACCTGTGGTTATCAGCACATTTGCGTTTGATTCTTTGCTCTGTGTCTGTTGCACGGCGGCCTTCCTTCCCAAAATAGTAGTGAGGAATTATTTTCTTTTAGCCTTCGATGAAACCGTCCTAGGAGCGGCTTTTTTCAAAGGCAAAGGTTGATTCTTTTTATTACTAGCCTTATTTTCGATTAATTCTGCAAATTTTACAGGTTTATTCGACTTATTAGCAGCAATAAGATTTAAGCAATATCTCGCACCGCAAATAAGTAGAATACTAAAAATTGAAATAACCAATGCTACAGCAGAAGCGTATAGAGTAAGATGACCAACAGCTCTAGTACTTTCAATAATGTCAACTCCAATATAAGAAAGTCGACATTCCCCTAATGAACCATTTGCTATTGAAAAAACAACAGTCCACATAATTGTAATTAAAGCGGATACGCCAACACTATCAGTTGCAGCTTCTATAGCGTTCAACATAAAAGACTCACGCTCAGTTTTATCAATAATATTTTTTATGCGCAAGCCACAGCCGCTTTTATGCAATAAAGCTACAAGCATTACAATAAAGCATAAAGTTGGAACTATAGAGTAAAAAACAGTGCGATGCACAACGTCAATAACAGCATCAGGAAATATTCCAAAAACCGGAATAGGCGGCAAAGATTTACGTTGAGAAACTGTTAAAGTAAATTGTGCAACAGATCCAATATTAAATCCAGATCCACAAATCCAAGATAATGCCCAAATAGCAACATTAGGCAACCAAACTAAGCAAGCAATAGTTGTAAGAATACGCGAACCATTTTGCATGCCTAATTTATTGAAATATGAATTAACATAACCAAAATTTGTACAAGCCCAAACCACAACAGTTATTAGTGCAACAAAAGCATATAAACCGAACAAAATTACCGCAGTTCGCTTAGTAATACGAATATTTTTTTGAATATACTCAGGACATATTTGCTTATAACGCTGCTTAGCAGATACAAACAGTGAGCTGCTTGGAAAAACCGCTATAAGTAACGAAATTAAATAAACACAAGAAGATTTACAAGCAACAATAAAAGTAGAATCAAGTAAAGTAACATGCGTATTTTGAGAAAGTATCGCATTAATAGCAGCCCAGACTACAAGCCCAGTAAAATATGCTATATTCCCACCTTTAATACGACGAATTAAGCATACAAGCGTTGAAATAAGTAGAAAAGTAAGGCCTAAAGGAATAATCGTAAGAATGCAATTTCCAAAAGTAAGACCCACGCCTTGAGCAAACATAAACACAGCCCAAGTCATAGACATTGCAGATTCAGAAAGATTACCTGTTCCTTCTTCGATAGAAACCACAAGAAGTGTGAGAGATAAGAAAAGACCTATCGTAAGAGAAAAAATAAAAATAACAATAACAGGAGTTATTACACCTTTAGACATGTTTATTAAGGATGACTTAAA
>NZ_LWSR01000019.1:22282-22537 GCF_001660745.1 Gardnerella sp. 26-12 | reverse complement strand
GTTGAAAGCACGGTGTGCTTTCAACGCAAGCTCAGTAGCGAGCGCACCTAGACCGCGCGAGCGTTCCTTCGGGCGCTTTATTCTTAAACGTTTTTTAACGATACGCTCGCGTTTTATTACGCTCGCTTGCGAAACTCGCGTTGGAAGTCCACTGGACTTCCAACTTAAGCGAGTTTCCGCATTGAAGTGCCTCCGCGCGCTACGCTTTAAGCGCTCCGGCAAGTCAATGCGCCCAGTCCTCTTTTAGTGCTCGTA
>NZ_LWSR01000019.1:13926-21929 GCF_001660745.1 Gardnerella sp. 26-12 | reverse complement strand
GGTGTTATGGTGGAGAGATTTTGTGTTGTGCGTGCGGCAGCAATAATGTTAGTGTTCTCTAATCAATAAGTAATTAACGCTAGCATAGCAATACTGTTGCCAGAGTATTTCCGGCTTTTGCTGCTAGCGCGAGTTTTTGCGCGGATGATCGCCAGAAACTTCCCATCCGAGCGACATAAGCGTTTTTCGATCCGCTTTATCTATCTTGTGGCAGTCCAATTTTTCAATCAAATCAGGTCGAATTTCGCTTGTGCGAGATATAGCTTCATCTCGACGAAAACGATCAACTTTGGCGTGATTTCCGGAAGTGAGTATTTCCGGAACGCTTATACCTCGCCAAGTAGTTGGACGCGTGTATTGATGGTGTTCCAAGAGTGCGTCCGATCCTGTGTACGACTCTTCAACAATCGACTCAGGATTTCCCATAAACCCAGGGATTAAGCGTGTAATTGCCTCAAGCATAACGCTTACTGCAACTTCTCCGCCATTTAGCACGTAATCGCCAATTGAATACTCGCGTACGTCAATTCCTTGCGCGCGGTAATATTCTGGAATCCTAGCGTCGTAGCCTTCGTATCTGCCGCATCCAAATACCAAATGATTTGCGTTGCTTAATTCCGTTGCGTCTTTTTGCGTAAATAGTGGGGCAGAAGGGTTCGGGAATATAAGAATTGGTTTAGTTGAGTCTATTTTATTAGTCACGATTTTTGCTTCTTCGCAACTATCGCACGTATCGCACGTATTTTTTACTTCAGATTTTGGCAAGTTAAGCAGCTCGTCTAAGCATTCCGCCCAAACTTCAGGCTTCATAACCATGCCGGCGCCACCGCCAACCGGCGTGTCATCAACCGATTGATGTACATCGTGAGTCCATTTGCGTAAATTGTATGCGCGAATTTGCAACAAGCCATTATTTTGCGCTTTGCCTAACAAACTTAGGTCTAGCATGCGAAAATATTCTGGGAATACGGAAATAATATCGATGTCCATCATAAGGCACTCTACTACGAAAACTGATAAAACTATGAAAACTACGAAAGCCCCGGAATTAGACCGCCCGGAGGATCAATAGTCAAATACCCGTTTGCAACGTCAACTTCCGGCACAAGTGCCTCAACAAATGGCACAAGCGCAGTCTTATTATCGTCGTCAATCGGATTATTCAAGCGGATTTTTAGCAAAGATTGCGCACCGTCGAGCACATCCACAACTTTTCCAATAGTGCAAGCCGGCAGCCCAGGCTGATTTTCTTCGCACAAGCGCGCTTGTAAACCGACTAAATCCTTAATATACCAAGCATTTTCGGCAGCAAGTTCTTGCGCATCTTCCGCATGTACATACAATTCAGTGCCATTAAGTGCTTCCGCATCGTTGCGATTTTGTGATTCTTCGAATAGTAAAATCCAACGATTTTTGAATGTTCTTGCGTTCTCAATAACGAACTCGCGCTCGCCGTCTGCAGTGCACAATACATTTCCTGGCTCAAAACGTTCGTAAGGCTCATCTGTAAAAATTTGTACAGTAACTTCGCCTTTTAAACCTTGGGCTTTACCGATACGACAAACCCTCAGCAGGTCATTACGACTTTGCTGAGGGTTGTCAAAAGATTGTTGGTCTAATGCCACGTTCATCTCACTTACGTACGTCCATAATGTCAACGCGCACATTGTGGTTGCTCAAAGCTTGCACAACAATGCGAATTGCATTAGCGGTACGACCATTGCGTCCAATAACGCGACCAATATCTTCAGGATTCACGCGTACTCGAAGCAATTCGCCGCGAGCATTTTCGTGAGAACGTACCGACACGTCATCTGGAAAATCCACGATGTTCTTAATGAGATGTTCAACAGCTTGAGCCAGCATGATTACTCAGCCTTTTCCTCGGCTTCGGCAGCTTCCGCAGCTTCAGCTGGGACTTCTTCGGCTTCGTTTGCAGCGGCTTCAGCTGCAGCCTGAGCCTTAGCAGCGGCTTCAGACTTAGCGGCCTTCAGCTTCTGAGCTTCAGCTTCAACAGCTTCAACGCGAGCCTGTGCGTCTGGACCAGCTTCAGAAGTCTTCAACGTGCCTTCGGCACCGTCGAGACCCTTGAACTTCTGCCAGTCACCAGTGATCTTCAAGAGTTTCAACACTGGTTCGGTTGGCTGTGCGCCAACGCCAAGCCAGTACTGTGCGCGCTCAGAATCAATCTGAATCATAGATGGTTGCTTGTTTGGATCGTAAACGCCGATCTCTTCGATGGACTGACCGTTGCGCTTGTTGCGTGAATCAGAAATGACTACACGGTAAAAGGCATAGAACTTCTTGCCCAATCGCTTAAGACGAATCTTGGTTGCCAAAATGGCTCTCCTTATAACTAGAGTCGTGGAATTTCGTTCGGGTGTGGGGCACTCCTTGCGAGCTTCCACATGTTCCTCACGTGGTCGGGAAGAGGGCGCCGATTCACGCGAATAACTTATCTATTATGCCTGCGCGCTTGGACGTTTTTATCCAGTGATTGTAGGTCGATTGCTGCGATGTATGCTAAGTGATCAGTGCCGTCGACAACTACATTCTTTTGCCATAGTGCGTTAGATTTACAGTTTTTTGCGCAAAATAGCACATGGTCAAGTGTAAGATTTGGCCACTTAAGCCATGTAGGCCATGTGCGTAGACGCTTTCCAAGCGAAAGCGCAACGTCTGTAAATCCGTATTTCAAAAGCGAGCGAAAGCTTGGGTGGTCGACTGTGGAATTAAGATCGCCAGTAACAATAGTAAGAGTTGCTAAATCGCAAGTTTTCGAAGTAGATTCGTCAGCGCATTCGTTAGTGCAATCGGCGAAAGAATCAGTAGTAGAATCAATAGTCGCAAGTGCGCGAATTCCATTACTCCAAGCAGCACACCCACGCATCGGTGACTTTGGATGTGCAGAAGCAAATTTCACCAAAACTTTTTCATTTGCACCAAAATCTAAGCAAGTTGTAACGCTTGGTACGCTTGCAGCTTCAATTTTTACAGAATTATTGCAAGTAGAAATCGCGGAATATTGCGTAAAAATAGCGTTGAATCCGCCGTTATTATGCTCACTTTGCGCACCTACGCACGAAGTTGGAAAAATTTCGTATATTCCAAGTTTTTCAAGATTTTTTACTAAAGACTTGCTTAATTCTTGTAAAAGTAACGTATTTACGTGATATTTTTTCGTTATTTCTATTATTTCGGATGCGCTCGCTTTTCCGTATCTGCAGTTAAGAGTCATCACGCGTATTTCTTGATGCTGTTCCTTGCAGCTTTTGCGCGACGACCTGCTTTCGTGCAACCTACGCAATTTTGCAAACCAATACGGCGTATGCGACTTAAGCGAAATCAAAAATAGCACAGCGTACGCAATACATAAATATCCGTAAGATTTCGCGTAAGATTGTGCTAAATTAAGCGATTTCGTTATTTTCTCTGCGCAGCATGTATACAGCAAAAAAGCGCCAAAATTACACAAAAACAGTGCTCCCACAACGTAAGTTGCAAGTGGAAGCAACGCAATAACATACGGAAGTGGGTTATATTTATCCGCACCTGCTGGCAGCCAACGCAGCAGCTGCCACAAAAGAAGCGGCACAAATATAACCCACAAAAACGCCAATACTAAAATCATCGACCGAATAAGCCAGCTAATCCGCCGCCAAAGTTAGGTGGCAGTTGATTATCTTGATTTGCATCTTCGGAATTCATAAGTTCCTTAAGTCCTTCAGGAAGATTCTGAAGATTTGGTTGCTGTGGCTTTGCAAAAGCAGAACCTGCAACATCGTCGCTAGTAGATTCGCCAGAAAGACGCTCACGCAACGCGCGCTCTTCAGCTTCCCTGCGCATTGGATTTCCGGACTTTCCGCCCTTCTTCTTGCCTTTCTTGTCTTTGCGCTTCGACTTACTGCCGGCTCCACCGAATCCAGGAATGCCGCCCATGCCAGGCATTCCAGCGCCTCCGCTCATTCGCTTCATCATTTTTGCAGCCTGCTCGAAACGTTGCAAAAGTGCATTAACTTGCGAAACGCTCACACCTGAACCAGCAGCAATTCTCGCGCGGCGAGATCCGTCAATAATCTTTGTATTTCTACGCTCTTGAGGAGTCATAGAGCGAATAATTGCCTCAGTTCGGTCAATTTCCTTATCGTCAAACTGCTCAAGCTCTTGACGGTGAGCTGCCATTCCAGGCATCATGCCCAAAAGCTTCTTCATTGAGCCAAGCTTACGAACTTGCTGAAGCTGCTCCAAAAAATCATCCAAACCAAAGCTGCCTTCAGCTATTTTTGCAGCAGCCTTGCGTGATTCTTCTTCGTCGAACTGCTTCTGTGCGTGCTCAATAAGCGTTAAAATATCGCCCATATCGAGTATGCGTGAAGCCATTCGATCAGGATGGAAGATTTCAAAATCTTTCAAACCTTCACCTGTAGAGGCAAACAAAATCGGTTTTCCAGTAACGCTTGCAACCGAAAGTGCAGCACCTCCTCGAGCGTCGCCATCAAGTTTAGAAAGCACAACGCCAGTAAAGTTCACGCCATCGTTAAAAGCTTGAGCAGTGCGAACAGCATCTTGACCAATCATTGCGTCAATAACAAACAGCACTTCTTGCGGTTGCACGGCATCGCGAATATTGCGTGCCTGCTTCATGAGCTCTTCGTCGACACCCAAACGACCTGCGGTATCAATAATCACAGTGTCATACATTTTTTCGCGCGCATAATTAATAGAATCGCGCGCAACCTTAACCGGGTCGCCTTTAGTGAACCATGGCAAAGAAATCGCACTTCCGCCTGTTTGTACGCCCTTTTCTGGAGCAAATACAGGAACTCCTGCGCGCTCGCCAACAACTTGCAGCTGCGTGACTGCATTAGGTCGTTGCAAATCTGCTGCTACAAGCAAAGGAGTATGGCCTGCATCCTTCAGCCAGTAGCCTAGCTTTCCAGCAAGCGTAGTTTTACCTGCACCTTGCAAACCTGCAAGCATAATTACAGTTGGAGGGTACTTCGCAAAATTAAGCTGCCTATCTACGCCTGCGCCCAATACCTGCGTAAGCTCGTCGTTTACAATTTTCACAACTTGCTGAGCTGGATTTAAAGCGTGCGAAACTTCCTCACCAAGAGCGCGCTCGCGAATTCGAGCAGTGAATGAGCGGACTACTTCCAACGCAACGTCTGCATCGAGAAGTGCGCGGCGAATTTCGCGAATTGTGCCGTCAATATCGGATTCTGATAGCTTGCCTTTGCTGCGCAAATGCTTAAAAGCATTGGAAAGGCGGTCTGTTAACGAACTAAATGCTGCCATAGTTTTCCATTCTACCTGTTGTTGCTAACGTAACTTTTGTGCAATTGCTAACTTGATTTGCTAAATTAATACTTTCGCGTTTTCTTTTGCTTTTGCGTTACTTTCGTTTATTGCAAATGCCAAGATGATCCTTGCGAAGTATCGACAATTACAATTCCTGCGTTATTTAACGCGTCGCGAATAGCATCTGCAGTAGCAAAATCCTTTGCTTTTCTAGCATCTGCTCTAGCTTTAAGTTGCAAAGTAATTAAAGAGTCCAAAGCTGAGTGTTCTTTGCTTTCCTTGCCGTTTGAGCCTTCTGCAGGCGATTGATTATTGTTCGAAGCCCACGTTTTTGCGTAAGGATCCAAGCCCAAAGTATCTAACATAGCTCGCACTTGCAAAACAGCGAGATATATGAGCTTTTGTATGCTTTCGCTTTGCGCTTGTGAAGAATCTTTGCTGCAGTCGTCAATAAGAGTATTTCCTTGACGAATTGTAGTAAATATTTCTGCGATTGCGCCAGAAACGTTAATGTCATCGTTCATAGCGCGAGTGAAATCTTCCGGAAGCTCGTCTGCGTTAACAGAGCGCACTTCTTCGCAAGTTGGCTTCTTGTCAAGCAATCTGTCAGCTCTCTCGAGGAAGTTCATAATGCGATCATAAGCCGATTTTGACTCCACCAAAGCTTGGTCAGACCACTCCAACATTGCGCGATATTGCACTGCTCCCAAAGCATATCGCACAACCCAAGCCGAATTATTTGCCAAAACTACTGGTACGGAAAGCCCATTTCCCAACGATTTTGACATTTTTTCACCTTTGGCGGTAACCCATGCTGAATGCATCCACACATTGGCGCTTTCCCATCCAGCAGCACGCGTTTGTGCCATTTCGTTTTCGTGGTGAGGGAAACGCAAATCCAGGCCGCCTCCGTGAATATCGAAATCATTTCCAAGATAACGATGGCTCATAGCAGAGCATTCAATATGCCAACCAGGGCGTCCCTCGCCAAAAGGAGTTTTCCAGCGCGCATCCGGCTGATCGAAATCGCAAGGTGCTTTCCAAAGTGCGAAATCCCTAGGATCGTGTTTGTCTGGTGAAGCATCTGCAGGATCTGTTGGATTGTAAATATCGTTTTCGGCAGCGTCTACGCTTGGACCTTTCGCGTCTGCGATAGCTGCGGCTTCATCTGCGCAAGTTTCATTTTGGTTCTGATTTTGGTGCGTTAATTCGCCGTAATGCTCCCAACTTGGCACGTCAAAATAGACATTTCCAGTAGGATTTCCGTCATTGTCTTTAATAACATATGCGTGACCGCGTTCGATTAAGCGTTCAATCAGCTCAACCATGTCTGTAATATGACCTGTTGCGCGTGGCTCAACTGTTGGCGCAAGCACTCCTAAAGTATTGTAGGATTTTGTAAATTCGCGCTCGTAAATATATGCTCGTTCCCACCAATTTTGCCCTGATTCGTTGGCTTTTTTCATAATTTTGTCGTCAATATCTGTGACGTTTCTAACAAACGTGACTTTGTATCCTAAACGCAGCATCCAGCGACGGATTATATCGAATGCGATTGCTGCGCGAATATGACCAATATGCGGAGAACTTTGCACTGTTGCGCCGCACACGTACATGCCTACTTGACCATGCTTTTTAGGTACGAAAGTGTTCGTTGAATGTGAAGCCGTGTTGTATAAGTGCAGGTTTTCTGCGGCTTTAGTAACTTTTGCAGTCTCTTCGTTCAAACTCTTATTAAGCATAATTGCTATTATAAATGCTTCTTTATACTGCGATTTGGCATTGCTTTGTTTATTACTCCAAACGTGCGCAACTTTTCTCGCGTTGGCGCGACGACCTGCTTGAGCGTAGCACAGCGCGCGCGAAAGCAACTCGGAGCGGAAACTCGCTTAGGTTGGAAGTCCAGTGGACTTCCAACGCGAGTTTCGTAAGCGAGTGCTTATAGTGCGAGCTTGTGGTTTGGCACTCCAAATGCGGGGAATCTGTCTCGCATTTGGAGGGTTTATCGTCGTTATACGCTCCAAATGTGGGGAACTTATCTCGCGTTTGGAGCGTTATCCGTTGCGCAGTGCTCAGGTATATCGTCGCGCTCGCTGTTTCCCACACAGCCCAAGTATCAGCCAAGTAACAAGCTCAGTAGATAGAGCTAATATGATTCCAGTGTTACGTTGTGAATACTTATTAACTACTCGCGCGTACTACGCCACTCCCAAAGAATTGGTAATTAGTAACTAGTTTTTATTTTGTTCGTTACGAAAGGAATATCATGGCTGAGATTTCATCTGCTCTTATGACGGACATGTATGAATACACTATGCTCGACGCTGCTCTTAAAGACGGCACTGCAAATCGCAAGTGCGTTTTTGAAATTTTTACGCGCCACTTGCCTCAAGGTCGTCGTTACGGAGTTGTTGCTGGCATGGGCCGCATTTTGGAAGAGCTGCAAAAATTCCATCTTTCGGAAGATGATTTGTGTTTCTTAAGTGATCGTAAAATTGTTAGCGCAGAAACCATTGAATGGCTGGAAAATTTCCGATTCCACGGTAAAATTTCCGGTTATCGCGAGGGGGAGATGTTCTTCCCGAATTCGCCAATTTTGCAGGTAGAAGGCACTTTTGGTGAGTGCACTTTGCTTGAAACTGTGCTTCTTTCTGTGCTTAATTACGATTGCGCGGTTGCCTCTGCCGCAGCACGTATGGTTT
>NZ_LWSR01000019.1:0-13637 GCF_001660745.1 Gardnerella sp. 26-12 | reverse complement strand
AAGGTACTGCAAATCTGTTGGCTGCAAAACTTTACGGATTGAAGGCAATCGGAACCGCAGCTCACTGCTTCACTCTTGTTCACGACACCGAGCGTGACGCTTTCACTTCTCAAATTGCAGCTCTTGGCAAAGGCACTACGCTTCTTGTTGACACTTATAATATTGAGGAAGCTGTAAAGACAGCCGTGGAAGTTGCAGGTCCAGATCTTGGCGGAATTCGTATTGATTCTGGAGATTTGTGCGCTCTGGCTCGTCGCGTTAGGAATCAGCTCGACGAGTTGGGTGCTAAAAACACAAAGATTACAGTTACTAACGATTTGGACGAGTATGCTCTTGCTTCCTTACAAAATGCGCCTGTGGATTCTTACGGCATCGGCACAATGCTTGTAACCGGCTCCGGTGCTCCAACTTGTGCAATGGTTTATAAGCTTACTGAGCGTGAGGGTGCAGATGGTGTAATGCAGCCTGTTGCTAAGCGTTCTAAGAATAAAGCGACTGTGCCTGGACGTAAGTTGGCGTATCGTTCATACGATTACAGCAACGATTCTTGCGGTGTAGCTGATTGCGAACGCGTGATTTCCGGTTCGGAAGTTGCGCTCGCTCAGTTTAAGCCTAAGGATTCGTGGGAAAATCTGCTAGTTGATTACATGGTCGATGGTGAAGCTGACGAACAGTTTATGGGTCACGATGCGATTATACGTGCCCAGGATTATTGCGCTTCTGCTTTGCGTCGACTGCCTTTGGCTGCGCAAAGTTTGATGCGCGGAGACCCTGCAATACCAACAGAAATTCAAGTACTATAAAAGTACTATAAATTAATCTTTTTAAAACTAAACTTTACTAAATAACTAAATAAGATTCGCAAATAATTTTCGCGAATAATTAGCGAATAATTCATGCGTAAAGACTAGCGTTTCTGACAGCTTTTTTGAGCGTTTGTTGCGATAATGCTTTATGCTTGATTTTGCTAATAAAATTCAATTAAATTTTAGTGCGCTACGAAATTCGTTACACAATGCGTTACGAAAGGATGCGATATGTTTTCATCTTTAGAAGCAGATAATGCGTTAGATGCTGTTATGGAATCTGGTTCGCAATCCGCAAATCCAGATTCTGGTTCCGGCACAAGCACTTCTGTTCTAGAACGTCCAGAAGTTGACGAAGATGCTCGTCTAGATGATGGTGGTAATGCAGATCGTTTTGCGCACTATGTGTCAAAAGACAAAATTGATGAGTCGCGCTTAACTGGTCGACCAGTAGTAGCTTTATGCGGTAAAGTGTGGATTCCTCGACACGAAGCAAATGACTACCCAGTTTGCCCTGAATGCAAGCGCATATACGAGGAATTAGGAAAGTTTAATTTTTAAGTAATTATGTTGCGTATTTAAGTAGTTTATATTGCGTAYTAGCGTTACTTCTATCTTTAACGATAAAAGTAACGCTATTTTTTAATATATTTTTGTTCTGAGCGCAATGGGTGATAATCTAAAAGCATGACTATAGCTGTGTGCCCCGGCTCGTATGATCCAGTCACTGCCGGCCATTTAGACGTAATACAACGTTGTACGCATCTATTTGATGAAGTACATGTGCTAGTTGCGGTAAATGCTGCAAAGACTCCGTTATTTTCTGAATCTGAGCGCGTAAAAATTATTCAAGAAGCAATAAATAATTTGCCGCAATCTCAAAATAGCTTCAATCGCGATTGCAAAATAGTAGTAACTTCAACAGCTGGTTTGATTACTGACTACTGTACAAAAGTTGGTGCTACAGTAATCGTAAAAGGCTTACGTCAAAACGGTGATTATGAGGCAGAACTTGGAATGGCACTAGTGAACCGCAAATTAGCAGGTATCGAAACGCTTTTCCTGCCTGCTGATCCTGTGCTTGAGCATGTTTCAAGCTCTGTGGTTAAAGATGTTGCTCGTCATGGGGGAAATGTTACTGGCATGGTTCCAGATAACGTAATACCCTTATTAAAAAAGCTTTTTAGTGAGCAATCATTAGGCGTAGATAATAATTCATCTATGCTGAACAATTGAACAGGAGAGTAGAAGATGACAAATAAAAATGAACTTACTGACGCAACTTCTGGATTATCTAGTGAAGGAGACGACACGATGGAGCGCGAAGTGCAAGTTGATCGCAATCAAAAGCTGCCATTGCATCCGGTTCTCGCAGATGAAGAAGATGCTCAAGATGGCGTTGTAAATACAACGCAATCCGACGTACGAAGTGCGCATGAAGGCGACCTATTAGTTGATACAGATGCTGACAATACAGAAACGTCATCTGTTGCGGCAGTTGGAAGTGTTTCTGCTGCGGAAGATGTGCAGGATAATGGTGCTGATGGTGCAAATAAGAACAAGAAAAATAGCAAAGCAGCTTCTTCGCCAGCATCATTTTCTCCTTTCCCTCTTCCAGATTTACGAGAGCGAGAAGATGGTGGCGTTATCGACTTTGAGGAAAATGAATCTGAAACTTCAAAAGTAGCTGCAGAAGCAATAAGCGATGAAGCGCGTTCAAAGAGCCGCGCTGAATTTACTACAGTTTACGACATTATTGACGCAATGGAAGCAACTCTTTCGGAAGCCAAGAATGTTTTGTTTGCTGCAGGAATGGTAAAAATTGATCGCGATGAGTTCGTTGACCAGTTAGCGCGTTTGAAAGATATGCTTCCTGTGCAATTGGAGCGAGCTTCTGCGTTAATGCGAGAAGCAGAGCGACGTTTGCGTACAGCGCAAGCACAAGCAAGCTCTATTGTTTCTTCAGCGCAATCTCAATCTGCAGAAATAATTGAAGAAGCGCAAGAGCGTGCTCAATTTTTAGCAGGTCAAGAAAACGTAACGGCTTTAGCAAAACAGAAAGCTCGCGATATTCTCGCTACTGCGCAAGCAAAATCAGACAAGCTTACGCAAGGTGCGGATCAGTATTGCGCGACTGTTATGGAAGGCTTAAAGCAGCAGCTAGATAAATTAGAACAAGATGTGCAAGCGGGTCAGCGAGTGTTGGAAGATCGTCGTCGAGCTGCAGCGCACGTACAAAATGACATTAGCTCATCATTGTATGACGATGATGAAGAGGAAAGGAATTAGTAATGGCTTCGCATCCATCCCAATCACCATGGGCTGTTCCAGTAGCGCAAATGGCTGCGCGCGCTGGTAGTAGCATGTCGTTGCATCGCGTATTTCCGGCGCCGGAAGGTATTGGAGATTACGTTATTGGCGTAAAGCCAGACAGTGATGTTATGGTTGATGGCGATTTTGATGCTGTGGCTGACGGCTTAATGTTTCAGGGCAGTATTACTGCTCCGGTGCATGCAGAATGTACTCGATGCTTGATGCCGCTTCGTCGCGATTGGAAAGTGGATGTGTGCGTATTCTTTCCATATGCTGACTCGCGTTCTAATCGTTCGGATAATCGCAATACTCGTGGCGATGCGGATGAAGCTGAATCGCAAATTTGGGATGAAAATGACGAGTCGGGCAATGTGTATCCGCTAGTTGCGGGTGGTGATTTTGCGGATATTGAGGCTCTTATTCGCGACACGATGGTAAGTGAGCTGCCGTTGCAACCGTTGTGCGAGCCGGATTGTCGCGGACTTTGCTCTCAGTGTGGCGAAAACTTAAACGAGCATCCAGATCATCATCATGACGTTACGGATATTCGTTTTGCTGCTTTAGAGGATTTGAAAGCTCAGCTTGAGCAGAATGAAAAGCGGCATTAATTTTAGTGAGTTGTAAAGTTTCTGTCGCACTAAAGAGAAATTAGGTTGCGCAATTTGTACGGCGCTTGCTGTAATATACAGAACGCTTAAGCTCAATCGATTGAACGAAATAGAGGAAAGAATTATGGCACTGCCTAAGTATAAGACCTCGCGTGCTAATACGCATTCGCGTCGCGCTAATTGGAAGGCGTCTGCCGTGCAGACTGTGACTTGCCCGAACTGCGGTTCTCAGGCATTCCCACACATGGCTTGCCCATCTTGCGGAACCTTCCGTGGTCGTGTTTATCGTGAAGCTATTCGCTCCGAGCACACCAAGTAGGTTTTATTAATAGAAACCCTGCCATCGACGGGTGGCAGGGTTTTTCTTTTTATTTACGCGCGTCGAGTGCGTGCCAAGCGATTTCGGCGGCTGCGAGTTGCGCTTTTCGTTTGCTAGAGCCACTTCCGACTCCCAACACTTCGTCGCCATCCTTATGTGCCAAAACCGCGCGAGCTTCAAATACTGGAGCGTATTCTGGCCCAGAAACAGCCATTCGATACTCTGGATCTTCCAAACCCATATCGTGAGCTTTGACAGTAAGCGAAGTCTTCCAATCGAGAGCTGGTCCTTCAGTTAGCACTTCCGCCAAAGTGTCGTCAATCAAACGATGCACAACTCTGCGAGCTTCATCAATTCCATGTTCAACAAAAGTTGCACCAATAAGTGCTTCAACAATATCGCACAAAATTGAATCTTTATTATTTCCGCCCTGCTCCATTTCTCCGCGACCGAGAAGAATATACGCGCCAACATGCAGCTTTTCGCGCGCAACAGCAGAAAGCGCCCATTCAGACACAGCTTTCGCTCGCATCTTCGCAAGCTGACCTTCAGTCATGTCTGGATGTGCAGAAAACAGCGTTTCTGTGGAAACTAACTCAAGCACAGCATCGCCCAAAAACTCAAGTCGCTCATAATTTCGTGTGCCAGGATGCTCGTGCGAGAACGAGCGGTGGGTGAGTGCTTCTACCAAAAGATCCGGCGAAATAGTTGTGCCTAAAGCGTTTAAAAGTTCCTGTGTTGGGTCTCCAGGGCGAGTTTCATTGCCATCTAATCTCAAAACTCCGTCTTCGTTGTGTTGCGCATGTGAGTTGTTTTGATTATTTTGATTGTGTTTGCTCTGCATATTCTGTTGATTTTGTTGATTCTGTTGATTGTTCTGAGTTTTCATAGCACGTATTATTATAGTCCACTACCAACACAAGCACTTTTAAGCTTCGCGTTCGCATTTGCGATCGCATTTTTCCATATTCCTTCTATATCCTTTCGTATAAGTGTTCAGCTATATTTGTGGATTATGCCTACGTATGATTTGGGATTAGAACGAGTTTCGCTAGAATTTGCTACAAAAACGATTTTTACAGACGTAACTCAAGGTGTTTTTGAAGGCGACAGAATCGGTATTGTTGGAAAAAATGGCGACGGTAAATCAACGTTACTTCGACTACTTGCCGGTAAAATGCAACCTGATTCTGGTCGCGTTACGAAGCGTGGTGGGCTTACTTTTGGCATGTTGGATCAGCGCGATCCATTGGACGATAACGCAACTGTGCGCGAGGCTGCTCTTGAAAATCGCGAAGATTACGAGTGGGCTGCAGATCAGCGTTCGCGCGAAATTGTAGAAGCGCTTCTAGGCGGCATAAATTTGGAAGCAAAAGTAGGCACGCTTTCTGGAGGTCAGCGCAGACGTGCAGATTTAGCAAGATTATTGTTGCGCGACTGGGATATTTTGGCTTTGGATGAGCCTACGAATCATTTGGACGTTGTGACGATTCATTGGCTTGCAGAGCATCTTCTTCACCGTTGGCAGGACGGTCAAGGTGCGCTTTTGATTGTGACGCACGACCGCTGGTTCTTGGACGAGGTTTGCACTTCGATGTGGGAAGTGCACGACGGCGTAATTGATCCTTTCGAGGGTGGTTACAGTGCTTATATGATGCAACGCGTGGAGCGCGAACGCCAAGCGGATGTGCGCGAAGAGCGTCGCAGGAATTTGGCGAGAAAAGAGTTAGCTTGGCTTTCCAGGGGTGCTCGTGCGCGTTCTACTAAGCAAAAGTTCCACGTAAAGCAAGCGCGTGAGCTTATTGCAGATGTGCCGCCGCTAAGAGACACTCTTGAATTGAAGAAAATGGCAACTTCGCGTCTTGGTAAGCAAGTTGTTGATTTAATTGACGTTACGCAAATTTTCGACAACGCTCAGCAGCTAAAAAATATCGATCCGGATATTGCAGAAAGCGCATCTTCGTCTGAATCGAATGCAGAAAAATCAAATAAAGTCGATATTGTAGAATCTGCTTTTGCGCAACCAACTCACGTAGGAAGCGTTACTATTGTCGTTGACGAAAATCAAGAAAATTCTCTTGAAAATTCTGCGGAAAATACTTCGGAAAGTACTGCTACGAGCGCAGAAAACATTGCAGAAACTTCAGCTGCATCGCGCAAAACTATTACTGGACGCATGATTTTAGACGATGCAACTTGGCTTATAGGTCCAGGCGATCGTTTTGGAATTGTGGGTGCGAATGGAGCAGGAAAATCAACATTATTAAGCATTATTGACGGATCTCTAAAGCCTACGCTTGGACACGTAAATATTGGCAAGACTGTAAAATTTGCCGTGCTTTCGCAGCGGCTAGAAGAGCTTGAAAAGCTTGGAAAATATAAAGTAAAAGAAGTTTTAAGTCGCTATAAGCCTAGCTATATTATCGACGGCAAAGAAGTGACCCCAGGTCAGCTTATGGAAAGGCTTGGTTTTAAGCCCGAGCAGCTTATGACACCAATTGCGGATCTTTCGGGCGGTCAAAAGCGACGTATGCAGCTGCTGCTGATTTTGCTAAACGAACCAAACGTGCTGATTATGGATGAGCCTGGAAACGATCTCGATACTGACATGCTTGCAGTTATGGAAGATTTGCTCGATACTTGGCCTGGCACTTTGATTGTTGTTTCGCACGATCGCTACTTGCTTGAGCGCGTAACAGACCAGCAATTTGCGCTTATTGACGGCAAAATTCGTCACCTTCCAGGCGGTGTAGATGAGTATTTGCAAATTGTAGAAAAGCTGCAACGCGATCACGAAAATAGTAGTGGTACTACTGGTACTGTTGGCGCTTCAAGTACTGCGAATGCTTCGAGTGCTGCAAATTCTACAACTAAAGAAAGTTCAGAAAGTACAGTAATTGAGCCCAAACTTACCGGCAAAGCCTATCACGATGCTGCAAGGCGAGTTTCAGCAATCGAGCGAAAACTTACAAAGCTTGAAGAAGAAAAGTCGCAAATTGAAGCGCAAATGGCTGCGCATAACCCAAGTGACTTTGTTGGACTTCAATCTCTTAACGAAGATCTCCAAAAAAACGAGCAAGAAGCAAGTGCTCTTGAGGATGAGTGGATGGAGCTTTCTGAGCAGCTTTAGTACAAAATTGCTGCGTGCTAAGAAGATGAAATAGAAGATAACAGCCACGTGCTAAATTTGTGAGGTATGACTCAAATCAAGGATATGTTGGAATCTGTAAAACCAATTCGCGTTGACGGTCGTGATGTTGACGAGCTCCGACCTGTGCACATAACACGTAAATTTACTGATGTTCCTGAAGGCTCTGTGCTTATTGAGTGTGGCAATACGCGCGTAATGTGTACCGCAACTTTTACGGTTGGTGTGCCTCGTTGGCGTAGAGATTCCGGTTTGGGTTGGGTAACTGCCGAATATTCTATGCTTCCTAGAGCAACAGCTGAGCGAACTGATCGCGAATCTGTGCGTGGAAAAATTGGTGGTCGCACTCACGAAATTAGTCGTCTTATTGGTCGCTGCTTGCGCGGTGTAGTCGATATGAAAGCGATGGGTGAGTGCCAGATTCAAATTGATTGCGACGTGTTGCAAGCGGATGGTGGAACTCGTACTGCTTCCGTAACTGGAGCTTATGTAGCTTTGGTAGATGCGCTTCATTGGGCAGAAAAGAATGGTCATATTCGCTCTGCTGCAAATGTTATTAAGGATTCTATTTCCGCTGTTTCTGTAGGCGTTATTAACGGCACTCCTATGCTGGATTTGCCTTATGTTGAGGACAGTCAAGCTATGACAGATATGAATGTAGCTATGACAGGTTCCGGTACTTTCATTGAAATTCAGGGCACTGCAGAACATCGTCCATTTAATCGCGACGAATTAAATACGTTACTTGATTTGGCAACTAAAGGTAATCGCGAATTGCAAGCTGCTCAAAAAGCCGCTTTAGCAAAATAGAAGAGATTGAAGGAGAACGGGCGTGAAGCTTATTGTGGCAACACATAATGAGGGAAAACTCGTTGAAATCAAGCAAATTTTAGAGGAGCAATTGTCGAAACTTGCAGACAGTTTCGAGTTAGTAACTGCAGGTTCTCTTGGCTTGCCTGATCCTGTGGAAACTGGCGTGACTTTTGAACAGAATGCTTTGCTCAAAGCGCGTGATGTTGCTGCAAGAACAGGTTATCCCGCTATTGCAGACGATTCGGGTCTTATCGTTGATGTGCTTGGTGCTGCCCCTGGTATTCTTTCTGCTAGGTGGAGTGGTGTGCATGGAGATGATAAAGCTAATAATGAGCTTCTTTTGCGCCAACTTTCTGATATCCCAGATCAATGTCGTACTGCTCGTTTTCGTTGTGCTGCAGCTCTTGCTATTCCGGATGGGTGCAGTGAGGTTCCTGAAGGCAGTGTTATGTCGCATTCTCACGGCTTTGAGACTGTTCGAGTCGGAGAAATGGTTGGTCACTTGTTGCGCGAGGCGCACGGAATTAATGGTTTCGGCTATGATCCGCTATTTGTGCCAGATTTTCAGCCTATTCGCGATGGTGTGCAAATGAAAGGTTTGACTAGTGCAGAGCTGACTCAAGAAGAAAAGAATGCTATTTCGCACAGAGGTAATGCTTTGCGCGCACTTTTGCCGGAGTTGCAGGCATTATTTATTACTGAATAAGCGAAAAATTTCGTGCGCGAGATGGGACTTGAACCCACACGTCGTAAGACACAGGAACCTAAATCCTGCGCGTCTACCATTCCGCCACTCGCGCATAGACTCATATAAACAATCGAGCGAATAAAAACAAATCAAAAGTATTAATACACTCGAGTGAGTCAGAGAGCCACTTGACAGAATCGAACTGTCGACCTTCTCATTACGAGGGAGACGCTCTACCGACTGAGCTAAAGTGGCATGTTGCCCGAGACGCATTCGCGACTCGCGCACAAATCAAACACTATATATCATATTTTTGAATTTGTCCAATTTGGCGCGTCGTGCAATAGATAATGCTCCAAATGTGAGATAATTTCCTCGCGTTTGGAGTGATAAACCACAGATAACCCTCCAAATGCAGGGTAGGTTGCGCGCGTTTGGGGCACTGCACATCCTCAAACTACAAATTTTTATGTGTAAATTATCAGTGTGATTGTGTTCATTTTTGTGTTAAGCTTCGCGTGTTTCTGTCTGCTTTTGTGAGTATCTTGTGAATTGGACTATAGTGACGGTTGCTGTCACGTCAGTTGAAGAAATGAAAGGACCTTACAATGGCCATCAATCCGCCAGTTGACGCCGTAAAAACCCCAGAGTGGGCTGCATTGCAGAAGCATTACGACGAGTTGCAATCAGAAGGCGTTTGCCTGAAGAAGTGGTTTGCCGAGGACGCAAATCGCGTGGATAAGTTGAGCTTCGAAGCTGGAGATCTCCACTTCGATCTTTCTAAGAATTTAATTAAGCCTGAAACTCTTAAGCTTTTCGCAAACCTTGCAAAGGCAGTCAAGCTTGACGAGCGCACTAAGGCAATGTACACCGGCGTGCACATTAACAATACTGAAGATCGTGCAGTTTTGCACACTGCTTTGCGTCGTCCTGCAGAGGATGCTGGCAAGTTCATTGTTGACGGTCAAGATACCGTTGCAGACGTGCGTGAAGTGTTGGGTCGCATTTACGATTTTGCTAACGAAGTTCGTTCTGGCGCTTGGAAGGGCGTTACCGGCAAGAACATCAAGACTGTTGTAAACATTGGTATTGGCGGTTCCGATTTGGGTCCAGTCATGGTTTACGAAGCCTTGAAGCCATACGCTGACGCCGGCATCAGCGCTCGCTACGTTTCTAACATTGATCCAAACGATATGGCAGAAAAGACCAAGGATTTGGATCCAGAAACCACTTTGTTCATCATTGTTTCCAAGACCTTCACCACTTTGGAGACTTTGACCAATGCTCGTACCGCTCGCACTTGGTTGCTGAACAAGCTTCAGGAGTGCGGTGCTATTGACGGAAGCGACGCAAAGAAGGCTGAAGCTGTTGCTAAGCACTTCGTGGCTGTTTCCACCAACCTTGAGAAGGTTGAAGAGTTCGGCATCAACCCAACCAACGCTTTTGGCTTCTGGAGCTGGGTTGGCGGCCGCTACTCTGTGGATTCCGCTGTCGGCACTTCTTTGGCTGTTGTCCTCGGTCCAGAGCGTTTCGAAGAGTTCTTGAAGGGCTTCCACGCAATCGATACCTACTTCGCTGAGACTCCATTCGAGAAGAACGTTGTTGTGCTTCTTGGTATGCTCAACGTTTGGTACCGCAATTTCTACAAGGTTGCTTCTCACGCTGTGCTTCCATACGATCAGTACTTGCACCGCTTCCCAGCTTATTTGCAGCAGCTCACCATGGAATCTAACGGTAAGTCTGTGCGCTGGGACGGCACTCCTGTAACAAGCGAAACCGGCGAAATCTTCTGGGGCGAGCCAGGCACCAACGGTCAGCACGCTTTCTACCAGTTGATTCACCAGGGCACTCAGCTTATTCCAGCTGATTTCATTGCTTTCGTGAACACGCCAAATCCTACTAAGGATGGCGATCAGGATGTGCACGAGCTCTTCTTGGGCAACTATCTTGCACAGACTAAGGCTCTTGCTTTCGGCAAGACTGCTGATGAAGTTCGCGCTGAAGGCACTCCAGAGGAGATTGTGCCAGCTCGCGTGTTCAAGGGCAACCGTCCAACCACGTCCATTTTCGGCGATGCTTTGACTCCATTTAGCTTGGGTGAGTTGATTGCTCTCTACGAGCACATCACCTTCGTTGAAGGTACCGTGTGGGGCTTGGATTCCTACGATCAGTGGGGTGTGGAGCTTGGAAAGCAGCTTGCAAAGCAGATTACTCCTGCAATTTCTAAGGATGATGAAGCTTTGGCAGCTCAGGATGCTTCTACGCAGAGCTTGATTCGCTTCTATCGCGCTCATCGCAAGTAAGATAGTAGTCATATAGGCAATCGTTTTTAGTGATTGTTGGTTTATAAGTCTCTTGGCGTTAATTCGTCAAGAGACTTTTTGTTTAGCATCTGTCGCTGAGTTTTATAGGTCTCAAGTGCATTGCAATGTGTTTTGCTGCATATTGACACAACTGCAACAATAATTTATAATGAGCACGGTCGGTAGGTAAGGCTACCACGGGGATAAGGGTTGCTGCCGCAACACAGTGGAGACACTGCACGCTGGTTAACAGTCGTTGTCGAATTTAAGGCTTCGACTAATGCAACGCCACCGCCCTGCGAAGCTGAAGCTTGAACGACGTGGCACGCTTAACATGCATTTGTGTGTTTTGGTGCGTCTCTGTTCTCTTGTAAACCTCCGATTCAATGATGAAGATTTGCGCCGGCAGCGCACTAACTTAAGGAGGTGATTTGCCGTGAAACATGACAGTAAAAGCCATAATTCTAGTACTCGTACTGATGAAGGCTCCGACACTATTGGCAGTAGTAGTTCGGATGTTCCTCCTGAATATATGAAGCCGGCAATCATCGAATTTAGGTTGCAAAACTTGCGAAATATATAACTTACGAATACAACTTGCGAAATATAATTTACGAAGTTAAAACGTGAGTTCTAGTTATTTGCGCCTGTAACGTAATCAATGGTGATACGGCTACGCAAGAATTTACACAAGAAAAGTTACGCAGATCTTTACGCAAGAATTTACGAAAATCTAAATAGAAATCCGCATAGAAATCTCAATAGATATCTGCGTAATAAATGAATAGAAATAAAAAATACACGAAGGTGAACCCACTTATTGCCTATTCGAGGACTTTATTATGACCGTATTTACAACTTCGCGCAAAGAAAGCGCAGGTGTGCAAGTCGACGAGAACACTCGTTTCTGGTCGGATATTATTGTGTGCGTTGGCATTATTGCCGTTTTTGGCGTAACTGCCTTCCTTATTCAGCGCATAAATCAGCCGATTGGTCCAAGTGGCATACCATCTAAGGTATCCACGGACTTAATCAATCTGCCTTACTACACTTTGCGCTCAGTATTTCGCATGCTGATCGCATTAGTTGCATCTCTTATATTTACTATTGTTTATGGCTCTCTTGCAGCTCGCAGTCGTAGGCTTGGCAAGGTGCTTATTCCTCTTCTAGATATTTTGCAATCAGTTCCAATTCTTGGCTTCCTTTCGGCAACTGTCACTATTTGGTTGGTAATTTTTCCTGGATCAATGCTTGGTGTTGAAGCCGCTTCGATTTTTGCTATTTTTACGAGTCAAGCATGGAATATGACTTTTTCGTTCCACCGTTCGCTGCTCAGCGAGCCAAAGGAACTGGATGAGGCAGTTCGTAGTTTGCAACTCACGCATTGGCAACGTTTCTGGGTGCTAGACATGCCTAACGCAATGATTCCGCTGCTTTGGAATTGCATGATGTCTGTTGGAGGCGGATGGTTCTTCCTTACAGCTTCGGAAATGATTTCCGTAAATAATCACACTTACGCTCTTCCTGGCATCGGTAGTTTTGTGGCACAAGCTGCTGCCGAAAATAAGCTTGGTCTTATTTGGTGGGCTATTGTGTCGATGGTGATTGTTGTTTTGGCACTTGACTTCTTCTTGTGGAAACCGCTTACAGCTTGGGCTGAGCGTTTCCGCATTACGCAAAGCGCATCTGATAATGAGCGTCACAGTGCTATTTTGACTCTTATTCGTCACTCTCATGCAGATGAAGTTATTAGTAAGCTGTTTTTGCCAATTCGCGAGTGGCTTGAAAAAGTAACGCGCCCATTCGGTCGCACAGGCTCCAAGTGGCCTCATAAGGCTGCTCAGCATAAGCTTGGTGATTGGGTATTCAACGTTATTATGCTAATTATTGTGGCTGCTGGCGCCGCCCATATGCTTTACTTTGTGTATACAACTGCAGGTTTGCATGAGTTCATTACTGCAGGCATGCTTGGTGGCATCACTTTTATGCGCGTTGCTGCGTTGATTTTAATAAGCTCGCTTATTTGGGTTCCTGTTGGTGTTGTAATCGGCATGAATCCTAAGATTTCGCGTATTATGCAGCCTATAGTGCAAATTCTTGCTAGCTTCCCAGCAAACTTCATCTTCCCGTTTGCTATGGCTTGGTTTATGTCTTGGCATATTGATCTTGGTTGGGGAAGTATTATTTTGATGGCTCTTGGTACGCAATGGTACATTCTGTTCAATGTTATTGCAGGTGCTAGTGCTATTCCGGATGATTTGCGTGAAATGACGCGCAGCTTCCGCTTGGATCGTACTTTGCGATGGAAGACGCTTATTTTGCCGTCTATTTTCGGTTCATGGTGCACTGGCGGTATTACAGCTGCAGGCGGTGCTTGGAATGCTTCGATTGTGTCTGAGATTGTGGAATATGGAAAGAACCACATGGAAACTCAGGGTTTGGGTGCATATATTACTAATGCAACTACTTTAGGAGATTCTGCGCGCACTTTAGTTGGCGTAACTGTTATGAGCTTGATTGTTGTTTTAAGCAACCGATTATTCTGGTCGCCAATGCAACGTATTTCCGAAAAACGTTACGTATTGAATTAGATCGACTAACAAATCGACTAATAAATTTACTAATAAATCGCTTAAAAT
>NZ_LWSR01000018.1:22476-26878 GCF_001660745.1 Gardnerella sp. 26-12 | reverse complement strand
CAGATGTGTATAAGAGACAGCAATTAATTGGCATATTAAATTGAAGAAGTTGCGTTAGAAAGTAGAAATTTCATTACAATTACGTAAATTCATTGCAGATAAGCTCAACATATGAAGCGCAATACGAAATAATACACTACAATTGCACGTGAATATGCATATGTGCGTGGCTATGCATACAACCGGATGATACCCAAGGGGTTTATTATGGATCGACAACAAGAGTTTGCTCTACGTACTGTTGAAGAGCGAGACGTGCGTTTTATTCGACTCTGGTTTACGGACGTCTTAGGCACGCTTAAATCCGTTGCTATTGCCCCTGCTGAATTAGAAGCAGCTTTTGAAGAGGGAATAGGGTTCGACGGCTCAGCAATAGAAGGCATGACTCGCGTCCTAGAAGACGATATGATTGTGAAGCCGGATCCGTCGACGTTCCAAATTCTTCCATGGCATGGAGGTCCGGAAGGCACAGCGCGCATGTTCTGCGATGTGCTAACTCCAGACGGAGAGCCTTCACTGGGAGACCCTCGTCACGTTTTGAAGACTGCGCTCGCAAAAGCGAAAGAAAAAGGATTTACTTTCTACGTTCATCCGGAAATTGAGTTTTATTTGTTTGAAGCTCAAGATGATTGGTCCAAAGCTCCTGTGCCGATTGATGAGGGTGGCTATTTTGACCACGTTCCTAGAAGTTCGGCTATGGATTTCCGTCGTAGTGCAGTTAGTATGCTTGAGCAAATGGGTATTTCTGTAGAATACTCGCATCACGAGGGCGGTCCTGGTCAAAACGAAATTGACTTGCGTTATGCAGATGCTCTTACTACCGCGGACAATATTATGACTTTCCGCACTGTAGTTAAGGAAATTTCTCTTGAGCGCGGAATGTATGCAAGCTTTATGCCAAAGCCGCTAACTGATCAACCTGGATCGGGTATGCATACGCATTTGAGTTTGTTCGAAGGTGACACGAACGCTTTTTATGAGGCAGGTCAAGAATTTAATATGTCTCTTATTGCGCGTCAATTTGCGGCTGGTATTTTGCATCATGCTTCAGAAATTTGCGCTGTAACTGATCAATATGTGAACTCTTACAAGCGTTTGTGGGGTGGTGCGGAAGCTCCTAGCTACGTTTGCTGGGGTCATAGCAACCGTTCTGCACTTCTGCGTGTGCCGCAATACAAGCCTGGTAAAGGCAATTCTTGCCGAATGGAATTCCGTGCGCTAGATCCTGTGGCGAATCCGTATCTTGCTTACTCTGTGCTTCTTGCTGCCGGTTTGGATGGTATTGAAAAGCAAATGACTTTGTGCGATCCAACTAGCGACGATGTTTGGGAGCTTACTGATGCTGAGCGTCAAGCAATGGGTATTCAGCCATTGCCGGAATCCTTGGATGAAGCACTAAAGATTATGGAGCGCTCGGACTTCGTTGCAAGCGTATTAGGTGAACACGCTTTTGAGTACTTCTTGCGCAATAAGCATCAAGAGTGGGAAGAGTACCGTCGTCAGGTTACGCCTTTTGAGCTTGAGAAGTATTTGCCGCGTTTGTAACGCGAGTGACTTTGTACTTTAGAGGCCTTAACGCAGAAACTGTACTGCGTTAGGGCCTTTTGTTTGATGTTTTGGGACACTGCTGCAGATTGCGCTCGCGCGGATTACGCGCTCGCTTACGAAACTCGCGTTGGAAGTCCACTGGACTTCCAACTTTAGCGAGTTTCCGCTCCGAGTTGCCTTCGCGCTAAATGTCAGCGCTCAGGCAGGTCGTCGCGCACACTAACCACAACCTAGTTTTTAAAGCGCAACCACGCAACTCTGCCCTGCCTTCGTCAATCGAGACGAAGGCAGACCTCGCTTGCGGTGAAAGCACACTGTGCTTTCAACTCTGAGCAAGCTCGGCGCTCCGAGTTGCCTTCGCGCGCTAAATCGCAGCGCTCAGGCAGGTCGTCGCGCTGCGTGAGGGTCTTTTGTTTTCTATTGGTGGTTTGCTTCAAAAAAATCAAAAATTTTGTAAAAAAGTGGGGATTTTTGGGGAGGAATGGGGTAAAATGGTGAACAACGTGTAAATGGCATAGTGCATGTTGAGTTAAGGAGGTGGAGTATGGCACGTCGTGCTGCTGATAAGCAACCGCGCAATAACGCCAATTCTTCCTCTTCGCATTCCATAAATCAGGCTCAACAAGCTGCTGATTCAAATGTTTCTCAGCAATCGCAGATGCCACTGCAAATGCAAGATTCACAAGTGTCTCAGCAGCAATACGTTCAGCCTGTTCAACCTGTACAGTCTAAGCAGTCAATTCAGGGTTATTATGGTATGCCTTCAACTGTTATGCCAGCAATGCAGCAATATATGCCAGCACCGGTTTTCACCTCCACTCCGTCCGGCGCTGCTGATTCGTCTGCACAAGCTGCAGCTATGCCAGTTGCACCTTTTTATGCTTCTCAATATCAAGAAGCTGTGTCAACTCATCCAGCAACACCTATTTTGTTAGGCACTTATACTCCAAAAATTGACGATAAAGGTCGTGTTGCACTTCCTGCAAAATTCCGTTCTCAGCTCGGAACTGGTTTTGTTATGGCTCGCGGTCAGGAGCATTGTGTTTACGTGCTACCTATGGTTGAGTTCCAGCGCATGGCAACGCAAATTCAGCGCACATCTATGAGCAATAAGTCAGCTCGCGATTATCTTCGTGTGTTCCTTTCTGGTGCTGTTGATGAAGAGCCAGATAAGCAGGGACGCATTGTTGTGCCGCCAATGTTAAGAGATTACGCCAATTTGGGCGATCAAATTGTTGTTATTGGTGTTGGTACGCGTGCAGAGATTTGGAATAAGTCTGCTTGGGAAGAATATCTTGCCGATCGTGAGCAAGGTTATGCAGATATTGCTGACGATGTACTTCCGGCGGTGATGTGATGACTGATGCTATGAAAGATATTACAGCTATTCACGCACCGGTATTATTGCAGGATTGTGTTGATTTAGTTACTCCTTCTTTGCAACACAAAGGCGCAATAGTAGTAGATTGCACTTTAGGCCTTGCTGGTCATGCGACTGCTTTTCTTAAAGCTGCGCCTTTTGCAACACTTATTGGTATTGATCGTGATTCTGAAGCACTTTCGTTAGCAACGCAAAGAATGCGCAGCGAAGGTCTCGAGAATCGTTTTATTCCTGCACATGCAGCATTCGATGAGATTGATGAAGTGCTACAAGAAAACAGCATTGACCGTATTGATGCTGCTTTTATGGATTTGGGTCTTTCAAGTTTGCAAATTGACGAAACTGATCGCGGTTTTTCTTATTCTCACGATACAGCACTTGACATGCGTATGGATACGACGCAAGCAACTACTGCCGCAACGATTTTAGCTACTTATGATTCTCGAGAATTAACTAGAATTTTCCGAGAGTATGGTGAAGAACGTTTTGCTTCTCCTATTGCTCGTCGTATTGTTGAAGTTCGTGCTACGGAGCCTATTGCTACTTCGGGTCAGTTGGTTAGCTTAGTTGACTCTGTAATTCCGAAAGCTCATCGCGCTACTGGAAATCCAGCAAAACGAGTGTTCCAAGCTTTGCGTATTGAAGTGAACGGTGAATTAGATAAATTGAGCCGTACTCTTCCTAAAATTGCTTTACATCTTCGTGAGCATGGTCGCTTAGTTGTTGAATCTTATCATTCGTTGGAAGATACAGCTGTAAAACGTTTTATGAATCAAGGATTAACAGTTGATGTTCCTGCAAACATGCCTGTTATTCCTGATGATGCTCAGCCGTTCTTTAAAGCTCTTACTCGCGGAGCTATGAAAGCTTCTAAAGAAGAAATTGTTCATAACACTAGATCTTCTTCAGTTCGTTTGCGCGCTGTCGAATTATGCCGCCCTATCCCGGAGCGTTGGATTCCAAGGCTTGAAGATGAGGCGGCTGGTCGTAAAGCTATAAAAGGAGGTCGCTGACATGGTATTGAACATGCAAAATCGTGTTTTGCGCTCTTCTGCGTCTTCTGCTTCAGCTCCAGCTGGTCGTACTAAAGATAATTCGACTCGTAAAGAATACGTACATAATTCTGCTCCTTCGGTGTTTAACCCATCTCAACGTAAATCTTCTGCTGTGCTTGAACGATTCAGCAAGGTTATGACATGGAGCAATACGCGCAAAGTACCTCTTGTGAATTGCATGATTATTGTGATTTTTATGGTTGTTACGTTGTTGACTTCGCTTCTTTTGCGTACGCAAATGGCAGAGATTTCCTTCGACCAAACTGCAGTACAGATGCGTATTTCTCGTTTGCATCAGGATGTGGAAGCTCGTCAAGCGAAATTAGATACTTTGGAATCTGAACTTCCTGCAAGAGCGCAACGAATGGGAATGGTTCCGCAACAAGGTTCTATTTCTATTGACTTGAGTGATTATGCA